>JBLHQO010000023.1:0-15218 GCA_047625285.1 Oceanospirillaceae bacterium | reverse complement strand
CCAACCAAAGTTAGCCTAGGTTAGGCTGGGTTAGGCATATCCACAAACTCACAATCCAACCCTAGCTCTTGCTGTAAATGTACCGCAAGAGCTTTAGCCCCATAACGCTCAGTAGCATGATGTCCAGCGGCGAAATAATGCACCCCGTTTTCACGTGCAACATGTACCGTCGACTCGGATATTTCACCAGACACATAAGCATCTAAGCCTAACGCTACCGCTTGCTCAATCATGTTTTGGGCGCCCCCTGTACACCAACCAATACGTTTAATAGGTTTGCATGGGATGTCTATATGTAGCGCTTCACGCCCTAACGCTTGAGACAAATGGCGCTGCACCTCAATACCGCTACAGAACTCAGGTAGCGTCGCGTATAACCCCAGACCCGTAACTCCGCTAGACTGCATATGGGCATCCGGCACCCAACCCATCAACTTACCCAACTGAGCGTTATTACCTAATTCAGGATGACAGTCTAGCGGGAGGTGATAACCTATTAAGTTGATATCATGATCCATCAGAGCTTTAATGCGGCGTTTTTTGATACCTACTAACGGGCTAGCTTCATTACGCCAAAAGTACCCGTGATGCACCAGCAATACATCCGCTTCACGTGTTATGGCCTGTTCTATCAAGGCTTGACTAGCCGTCACTCCTGTAACCACTCGTTGTATTTTGTCTGCCCCTTCAACCTGCAGACCGTTGGGTGCGTAGTCGTTAAATTGGTCGGGTTGTAACAACCGATCCAAATAGCTGATTAATTCTTGACGCTCAATAGTCATGCAAATATCTCAAGTGTTTTTTTGCCTTTAACAGTACCAAAGTTTACACTATAGCAACGCAGTACAGACACATACCCACCAACCTTTTTATGATATCAACAGTTCTTTCATGACATGACCCGATCACTTATCAAGTATTTATTACGTTTTGCTCTTGCCGGCATCATCTTGGCAATCGCACTTATTTTTGCTGCGCCGCAATGGCTCTCACAAAAAGCAGGCGTTGCTCTGTGGTCCCAAAGTATTTCTAGCTCCCAGCTCAATACACCACATAACTACGCTAATAGTTACGTTAATAGCTACGCCAACCTGCTTGAAGGCACCATGGGTTCCGTGGTGCGTATCTATAACCAGACATCGACACCATCTGCCAGCATCGCCCTATTACAAGACCCGCACTATGCCCGCTTCCTAGAAGGGCAGCCGATAGACGCCAGCGCCAATGAAATCCATTTAGGATCTGGCGTTATTGCCAGTTCAGAAGGTTATATACTCACTAACAATCATGTCATTGAGAATGCCGAGCGTATTCTAGTAGGCTTGGCTGATGGTCGTTCTGCGCCGGCCACTTTGGTTGGCACCGACCCAGCCACCGATTTAGCCGTCATAAAAATCGAACTGGACAACCTAATCCCAGCCAAAGTCCCCACTAGCTTGGACTCGCGTGTAGGCGACATAGTCTTTGCCATTGGCAACCCCCATGGGTTAGGTCAGTCGGTTTCTATGGGCATTATCAGTGGCAAAGGGCGCAATCGTTTAGGCCTAAATACCTTTGAAAGCTTCATTCAAACCGATGCCGCCATTAACGCCGGCAATTCAGGCGGAGCTCTGATCAATACTCAAGGAGAGCTAGTAGGCATTAACACTGCTCACTTTTACAATTCATCTACCAGTGCTCGAAGCCAGGGTATCGGCCTAGCTATCCCTATTAATATCGTTTCTGAAGTGTTGCACAGCCTCGTAGCTGAAGGCTATGTTGTGCGCGGATGGTTAGGCATCGATTTTAACGCATTTAAACGCCAATACAGCCAAAATGCATTTGCCGAAAAACAAGACACTGGCATTATGTTATCTGGTGTTTACGCCAATAGTCCGGCCCATATTGCTGGGTTAAAACCTGGCGATCTAATCACTCACTTTGATGGCAACCTCATTGAAGATTGGAATGAGTCGTTAACCTATGTCACCGAGCTAAGGCCAGGAAGCGCCCTCAACATCACTTACCGCCGCAGCGACAACACCTACACTATCACGGCCATTCTTGGCACTCGGCCAACTGCCAAGTAACCCTATAAGCAAGCTGTTTATTATGACTCACAATACCAAACCACCTGCACACGACACGATCTTCGCTCAACCACAAGAAACACTGGCACCATTTGAGTTTAACGCCCAAGTAGCCGACGTCTTCGAAAATATGATTCAACGCTCGGTGCCAGGTTATAATTTTTTGTTGGATGTAATCGGCTTACTTGCTGCCCGGTATGGTCAGCCCCATAGCCATTGTTATGACTTAGGCTGCAGCCTTGGTACGATGACCCTGCGCTTGCGACAAAACCTACCTGCCCATGCCCACGTTATTGGAGTAGATAACTCTGCTGCCATGGTAAGCCGCTGCCAACACAATATGGCTCGGGACCACAGCCAAGCTAGCTATGAAATTCGTCAGCAAAACTTACAAGACACCGTGATAGAAAATGCTTCTATGGTCATTCTCAATTTTACCCTGCAATTTATTGCCGATATCGAAAGGCCCAGTATTCTCAAGAATATCGCCAGTGGCATGCGCCCAGGAGGCGTATTACTTTTGGCCGAAAAAGTGTGTTTTGAAGACCCACAACAACAAGACTTACAAGTTGACCTATACCACGACTTTAAGCGCTATCAAGGCTACAGCGATCTTGAAATTGCACAAAAACGTGCGGCCTTAGAGAACGTATTGGTGCCAAATACCCTAGAACAACATCGCCAGCGTTTGTTTGATGCGGGTTTTAGTCGCGTTGAAACCTGTATGCAATGTTTTAACTTTTGCGCGTTGCTTGCCTTTAAATAACGCTCTACGACTCATTTCAACCTATTTTTCTTATTCCACTTGCGAGACGAACATGGGCATAAACTTAGAGGCCTTTTTTGAGCACACCAAAAACACTCATTTAGAACAGTTTCACCCACAGCTAAGGCAGGCTTTGCAACAGCACTATGAGCAGAAGAACCATGGTCGCTCTGGTGAATGGAACTCCGCCCTTGAGGCTATGCCACAATTAGACAATGCCAACTATAGTTTTAAAGATGACAGCGTCTTTATATCAAAACCCGATACTCTCGTATTAGATCACTCGGTCTATACGAAACATCTCAAAACTTTTATGCCTTGGCGCAAAGGCCCATGGAACTTATTGGGTGTAGAGATAGAAACAGAATGGCATTCAGACTGGAAGTGGCAGCGTATTACTCCCCATATTAGTTCCCTAGAAGGTAGGCAGGTGCTCGACATAGGCACTGGCAACGGTTATTTCTTGTACCGCATGTTAGGAGCTGGAGCTAGCCTAGCGTTAGGTATTGATCCTACACGGATATTCCTTTACCAGTTCCACGCAGCGCAGCGTTTATTACCCGCTAACGGCGCACATTTATTACCCCTGCGTAGTGAGCACTTACCTGCCTTTGGCTGCTTTGATACGGTATTTTGTTTAGGGGTTTTATACCACCGGCGCTCCCCTATCGATCATATTCAAGAACTCATGTCTTACCTGCGCCCGGGCGGCGAATTAGTACTAGAAACTTTAGTGGTGCCAGGTGACGTCGATACTATTTTAGTGCCTCCAGAACGCTATGCAAAAATGTCTAACGTTTGGTTTTTACCCAGCACCAAGGCATTGGAGAATATGTTGCGTAAGTTAGGCTTACGAGACGTGCGCACAGTGGACGTTACCCAAACCACCACCGAGGAACAAAGAGCTACAGATTGGATGACCTTTCACTCTTTAGCAGACTTTCTAGACCCTAATGACAAGAACCTTTCAGCAGAGGGCCACCCTGCACCTTTGCGAGCCACTCTAGTGGCAACTAAAGCATAGCGGCTAAACCAAGTTTAGCTGCTGGCTAGCCATAAGGCTTAGTCTAGGATACGGTATTCTGCAGAACGCGCGTGAGCGGTTAGGCTTTCACCGCGGGCTAATACTGAGGCGACCTTGCCCATTTTACTGGCACCTTGCTCTGAAAACATAATCAAAGATGAGCGCTTTTGAAAGTCGTACACACCTAAAGGTGACGAGAAGCGCGCAGTACCCGATGTTGGTAGTACGTGATTAGGCCCTGCACAGTAATCACCTAACGCTTCAGCTGTATGGCGCCCCATAAAAATAGCACCGGCATGGCGTATTTTAGGCAACATAACTTCAGGATCAGCGACCGAAAGCTCTAAGTGTTCTGGAGCAATACGGTTGGCAATATCAATGGCTTCTTGCATATCTGCCACAAGAATAAGAGCACCACGATCTTCAATTGACGCCTTGATAATACTGCTACGTTCCAACGTGGGAAGTAGGGTTTTAAAGCTTGCTTCAACCTGATCCAAATAGTCTTTATCTGGACACAATAAAATAGACTGGGCTTGTTCATCGTGCTCCGCTTGGGAGAACAAGTCCATGGCTACCCAGTCTGGATTAGTTTGGCCATCACAAATCACTAAGATTTCTGATGGCCCTGCGATCATGTCAATACCGCAGATACCAAACACTGCACGCTTTGCCGTGGCCACATAGATATTACCTGGGCCTACGATCTTGTCTACTTTTGGAACCATAGCGGTGCCGTAAGCAAGGGCTGCAATAGCTTGTGCGCCACCAACGGCAAATACACGATCTACGCCCGCAATAGCTGCCGCCGCCAGGACTAAGGGGTTAACCTTGCCATGGGGTAACGGCACCGTCATGACGATTTCTTTCACCCCAGCCACCTTAGCAGGAATAGCATTCATTAATACCGATGAGGGGTAACTGGCCTTGCCTCCAGGCACATAAATACCTACACGATCCATCGCGGTTACTTGCTGACCAAGTAAGGTGCCATCAGCTTCAACATAGCGCCATGAATCTTGCTTTTGGTGCTGGTGGTAGGTACGGATACGATCAGCCGCAGTTTGCAAGGCCTCACGTTCTTCGTCGGTAATATCAGCCAAGGCTTGCTGCAGCTTGTGCTGAGGTATCTCTAGTTCGGATGAGGTTTTAAACGGCGTACGATCCAACTGATTAGTCAGTTGTAATAAAGCTGTGTCGCCCTGCACTCGTACTCGTTCAATAATATCTGCAACGGTTTTTTGTATGCGCTGATCAGAAACACTTTCCCAACCCAGCAATTGGCTTATCTTTGCCTCAAAATTTGCCTGTTGCGTATCGAGTCGATTCACTTTGAGCCACTGCATATTACCGCCCCTGGCTGGCGTTGACCGCCACAGACAACTGTTCGATAATCGGTCCGATACGACCGTGCTTAAGTTTCATAGAAGCTTCACCAACCACCAACCGACTACTTATAATGGCAATTTCTTCTAGCGGCTCTAAGCCATTGGCTCTAAGAGTATTACCAGTATCAACAATATCTACAATTTGATCAGCCAAACCTAAAATGGGGGCCAATTCCATAGCCCCATAAAGCTTAATAATATCAACTTGCTGCCCTCGTTCGGCAAAGTAGGCCTTAGTGATATTAACGAATTTAGAAGCCACACGTAAACGCCTACCCGCTGGCGGCGCTCCAACAGGGGCGCAAGTCATCAGTCGGCACTTAGCGATCTGTAGATCTAAGGGCTCATATAAACCACTGCCACCATGCTCTAATAATACATCTTTACCGGCCACACCCATGTCTGCAGCGCCATAAGACACATAGGTGGGAACGTCTGTTGCACGAATGACTAAAAACCTCACCCCAGGCTGGGTGGTTTCAAACACCAGTTTACGACTGGTATAAATATCTTCCAAAGGCTCTATTCCTGCACTGGCAAAAAGGGGCAAGGTTTCTTTTAAAATACGACCTTTAGACAATGCGATAGTTAGACTATTAGGCATGGTGATCTATTCTCAGTTAAGCAACGCGCTTGATGATAGCACCTAAAGCGCCCATTTTTTCTTCAATACAGTCATAGCCACGATCGATATGATAAATACGGTCAATCACCGTTTCACCATCGGCCACTAACGCAGCAATCACTAAACTAGCAGACGCCCTAAGGTCCGTTGCCATCACTGGTGCAGCCTTCAACCGCTCAACACCTTGCTGTATTACGGTATTACCCTCTACGACGACTTGAGCCCCCATACGAGCCATTTCATCAATGTGCATAAAACGGTTTTCAAAAATAGTCTCGGTAATACGTCCACTACCTATAGCAATGGCATTAAGAGCAGAGAACTGAGCTTGCATATCTGTGGGGAAGCCTGGATAGGGTGAGGTTTTTAAATTCACAGCTTTGGGCCGCTTACCGTGCATATCTAAAGTGATCCAATCCTCACCTGTAACAATTTCTGCGCCAGCCTCTTCCAACTTGGAAAGCACTGCTTCCATAATATCGGGGCGAGTATCTTTTACTTTGATACGACCACCAGTAACCGCTGCTGCCACCAAATAGGTACCCGTCTCTATGCGGTCTGGCAAGACGTCATAATGACAACCGTGCAGCTTTTCTACGCCTTGTATACGAATGGTGCCAGTACCATGGCCGGAGATTTTTGCACCCATTGCGATCAAACATTCGGCTAAATCAACCACTTCAGGTTCGCGCGCAGCGTTCTCTAATACTGTTTCGCCATCAGCCAAGGTAGCGGCCATCAGAATGTTTTCAGTGCCCGTTACGGTCACCGTATCAAAAAAGATATGAGCACCTTTAAGACGGTCTGCCTTAGCGCGAATATAACCATCTTCTACGGTGATAGTGGCACCCATGGCTTCTAAACCACGAATATGTAGGTCAACAGGGCGACTGCCAATGGCACAACCACCAGGTAAAGAGACTTCTGCTTCGCCAAACCGTGCGACCAAGGGTCCCAACACAAGAATAGAGGCACGCATGGTTTTAACCAAATCGTACGGCGCAATACAATGGTCTAATGTCGTTGCGTCTATTTCTACGCTCAGCTTGTCTCCCACCATCAAAGACACCCCCATACGACCCAACAGTTCAATCATCGTGGTAACGTCATGTAAGTGTGGCAAATTACGAATAGTGACCGGTTCTTGGGCAAGTAAGGTGGCCGCCAAAATAGGCAGTGCCGCGTTTTTTGCACCCGCAATACGAATGACTCCGTCTAGGCGTTTACCACCGGTAATACTTAATTTATCCATAATATTGTCGCCGAATGTTTGTCTGTGTTGGTTGTGATAGTGTCTAACTAAACGTTTAACTAGGCGCTTAAACGCTGCCATTGGTCTGGTGTATAGGCTTTGATACCTAAAGCGTGAATGGAACCATCTGAAATTTGATTTGTAAGGCAACCATACACCAGCTGTTGTTTTTTAACCGGTGATAGACCTGCAAATAGGTCTCCAATCACCGTGACCTGAAAACTACAACCTTCACCACTAGGGATCACTTGCGTACCTTCAAGTTGCTGCTCAATAATTTGTTTAACTTGTTCTGCGTCCACGACATTCTCCATGGTCTAAATTGGGCAGCAATTATAGCAAAATACTCGCTGCTATCGCTACCATCGCCTAGTAATTCAATAGGCTCAAGACGGATTATTCCAAAATGCAATGACATCATCCATATTGCCTTTATTTTGGGCCATAGCACTAGCGAATTGTTGCCTAAAAGCTAACCCTAAATTGATGCCATCAAGAGTCACATTGGTGACTCTCCAGCCTTGTTGGCGTTTTTTCATGGCGTAGTTGATATCATAAGCAGCGCCGTTGGCATACACCTTCACCCACACTTTTTGCCGTGCGGGTCTATTGCTATTATTAGGGTTAGCTTGGATTTCAAAGTGATTAATTTTAAAAGCTACCACTGCCCGTGAGTAGGTATTCAATAAGGACTGTCTAAAAACTAGTCGAAATGTTTCAATTTGTTGATCTGATGCTTGACGGTAAAATTGAGCCATCACGCCTTTAGCAATGCTATCAAAATCTATCACTGGACCCAAAATCACTTCCATTCCTAGCAGTAATTCAGATTCATTCAAAGGCACAGTTTCACCAGCAAGTTCACTATTACGAGTGGCTTCCAGCCGACCTTCTTCAAGCAAACTAATCATGGCCTGAGTGCTTTCATCAACCACTTGACTAGCCTCTTTCCATTCATCTGCCTTTACCGTTAGGGCACATAAAAGCAATAACACACTCATCACTAGCTTTGCACTAGGGGCATTAAAATTCACCATGTTCGCTACTCCTTATTTATTGGTACCAAGATTCAGCAGGAACTGACTAATGAGTTCTTCTAACACTAGTGCCGACTGTGTGTCTTCGATTATATCTCCATGCACTAACACATCGTCTTCTGCGCCTACCGTAAGGCCAACGTATTTTTCCCCCAACAAACCAGCGGTAAGAATACTGGCACTAGAATCGATGGATAAATAATCTACCTGACTATTAATATTTATATACACTTTAGCCATTAAGGTATTGGGATCTATGCCAACGGCAACGACCTCTCCAACTGTAACTCCAGCCATGGTGACCTTAGCTTTTGGGCCAAGGCCTGCAGCGTTTTGAAACAGAGCGGTAACAGTATAATGCTCTGCACTTCGAGACAGGTTGCCGCCACTTACCTGCAAGGCCAAGGCCACTAAAGCAGCTAATCCAACCACCATCATAAAACCTACACTCAGTTCTAACCATCTTTTGTTCATACTGCGCCTCCAAACATTAGCGCTGTTAATATAAAATCAAACCCTAAAATCGCCAAGGAACTATAGACTACTGTGCGGGTTGTAGCAGCACTTATACCCTGGGACGTTGGCACACATGAATACCCCTGATACAACGCAATCCAACTAATCAAAAAAGCAAACACCAACGCTTTAATCATGCCATTAAGCACATCTTCATTAAAATCTACGGCCTGCTGCATGTTGCCCCAATAAGAGCCACTGTATACACCAAGCCAGTCTACTGCCACTAAGTGCCCGCCGTAGATGCCTACCAAGCTAAAAATAGCAACCAGTAGCGGAAGAGAGATCATGCCGGCCCAAAAACGTGGTGCAACAATACGGTGTAATGGATCAATGCCAAACATTTCCAAACTCGCCAATTGTTCCGTGGCCTTCATCAAACCTATTTCTGCAGTTAAAGCCGAACCAGCCCTTCCTGCAAACAACAAAGCTGCAACAACCGGGGAAAGCTCCCTTACTAAGGTTAAAGCCACCATCTGGCCCACCGCTTGCTCCGAGCCATAGGCTGCTAATAAAGTGTAGCCTTGCAAACCCAACACCATGCCAATAAACAACGCCGAAACTAGCATAATAATAAGCGACTGAACCCCCACCACATAAAGCTGCTGTATTAGCCTAGTTAAACTGGACGCCTTAGGCTGCACCATAATGGCTTGTAACAACATCAGCAGGGCTTGGCCTATTTGTGCCAACCTGCTTAATAGAGCTGCGCCTAAATCAGTAATAAAAGTGATTATTGTAGTCATTTAGGCTGGCCTCGCAGTTCTTCTTGCAGGGGCGGGGCCGGAAAATGGAAGGGAATCACACCATCTGCTTCACCATGGATAAACTGTTTTACGGCAGGGTCTGCACTAGCATACAAAGCAGCAGGACTATCCTGCGCTAACACCCTCCCTTCGCCTAACAAAATTACTTCATCGGCAATGGCACATGCCTCTGCAATGTCATGGGACACCAACACGCTAGTTAGCTGCATTTTTGAATTGAGGCCTTTAATTAACCTTTGTAACACCGCCATAGCAATAGGGTCTTGCCCTGCGAAAGGCTCATCGTAAAGAATGATTTCTGGTTCCATTGCCACCGCACGAGCTAGCGCCACTCGCCTGGCCATACCACCAGAAAGTTGAGACGGCATCAGGTCTCTGGCACCGCGCAAACCCACTGCTTCTAGCTTTAACAAAACCCGATCATACAGCTCATTTGCCGACAAATTCATGTGTTCTCGTAGCGGAAACGCCACATTGTCAAACACCGACAAATCCGTAAACAAGGCGCCACTTTGAAACAATACGCCCATACGTGCTCGTAGTTGGTTTAGCTGTTTACGATTAAGTTGTGCAACATCCTGATTAAACAGCAGCACCTGCCCTTCATCTGGTTTCAGTTGGCCGCCAATTAAACGCAGCAGTGTGGTTTTACCTGTACCACTGGGGCCCATAATAGCAGTGATTTTTCCGGTCGCTATAGCGCAGTTAAGGTTTTTAAATATCGCCCGGTCACCACGATAAAAGCTAACATTGCGTATGTTAATAATGCCGTCTGTGGCCATATTTGAAGTTCCGGTTTGTAGCCTAATAGGCGTTAAATAAGCGCTAAAGTTATCTGCCTGTAAGTTTAGCATTGCCGCGCTTAAGTGCAAAGAAACTTGCAAATTACGTCGACTCTTGGTTTCATTGCCCCTGGCCATTAGGCCTAGCTACATTATAAAGCTTCCATCAACCCATTTTTAACAGACTTTTATATGCTTATTGCAATTGCCGCCGTTTTAGTTGGCCTAGGCTTACTCATTTGGAGTGCCGATCGTTTTGTTGACGGCGCTTCGTCCACCGCAGGTCACTTAGGCATGTCGCCTATGCTCATAGGCCTTACTATTGTGGCCTTTGGCACCTCGGCCCCAGAAATGCTAGTGTCTACCATGGCGGCACTAGACGATGCACCAGGCCTAGCCATTGGCAATGCCATCGGCTCCAACATTGCCAACATCGCCTTAGTACTGGGAGCCACAGCCCTTGTTTCCCCGCTACCCATTAGAGGAAACTTGGTGCGCGTAGAATTGCCGATATTAACCATTGCAACCATTGGCGCAGGCATACTATTGCTCGACTACTACCTTGATCTAGTAGACAGCGCCACCTTATTGTTTGGCTTGCTTGTGTGTTTATATCTATTTAAACGTTATCAGCGCGAACACCCAGAAGATCAAGTAGAGCCGTTAGCCGACATGAGCTTAAAAGCCGGCATTATTTGGCTAGTAGTGGGTTTAGTGGTATTGGCACTGGGATCAAGAATTTTAGTGGGTGGTGCCGTATACATCGCCGCCAACTTAGGCGTGAGCGAAATGATCATTGGCCTCACTATCATCGCCATAGGCACCAGCCTACCAGAACTTGCCACCTCTATTACCAGCGCCCGTAAAGGACAACATGGCATCGCCCTAGGCAATATCATTGGCTCTAATATCTTTAACTTATTAGGAGTTATGGCTATTCCAGCCCTTATCAGCCCGGTCGTTATAGAAGCCGATGCCCTGTGGCGTGACTATGGGCTAATGCTGCTATTAACCCTATTCATTCTTGCACTTGGATTTAAAGCCCGCCGTGGCGGCACTATTACTCGGTTCACCGGCAGCTTACTGCTGTTGATCTATGTTATGTATATGCTTTTACTTTATACTAACGCTACATAACCCACTAATATGCCCCAGGAGATGTGTTGAGCCATAACAACACTGTACAGCCCGGTCAAAAACAGACGACGCCGTTTGCTGAATCTGCATTACGTACCATCAGCTTAGAGCAGGCCGCCATTGCCGAACTCTCCACTCGCATCGATGCCGCGTTCGAGCAAGCCTGCCAGTTATTAATGGATTGCTCAGCCCGAGTAGTACTGTTAGGCATGGGTAAATCTGGCCACATTGCTAACAAAATTGCCGCCACCCTTGCCAGCACCGGCACACCGGCTTTTTTTGTTCACCCGGGCGAAGCTAGCCACGGTGACATGGGTATGATCACTGCCAAAGACGTGGTGCTTGCCTTGTCTTACTCAGGTACCACCAGCGAAATCGTCACCTTATTACCGATGTTAAAACGCTTAGGCACCCCCCTAATTGCGATGACAGGCGCGTCAGGTTCGACCCTTGCAAAAGCTGCAGAGGTACACCTTAACGTACACGTTAGTACAGAAGCCTGCCCGCTAAATCTTGCTCCTACGTCCAGCACCACAGCCAGCTTAGTGATGGGAGACGCTCTTGCTATCGCCCTGTTAGAGGCAAAAGGTTTTAGTGCCAAAGATTTCGCATTTTCTCACCCCGGTGGAGCTTTAGGCCGTAAGCTGCTGTTAAAAGTGAGCGACATCATGCATGCTGGCACAGCCTTGCCCATGGTCTCCTTAGACACCCGTTTTGCAGACGCATTAATGGAAATGACCCAAAAAGGTATGGGCATGACCGCTGTGGTTAACTCCCAAGGCCAACTTGCTGGCATTTACACAGATGGTGATTTACGCCGCAGTTTGGACCACAGCCAAGACCTACGTGAATGCCACATTAGTGAACTTATGACACAGGAGCCAGTGCGTGCCCAAGCCGATATGTTAGCCGCCCAAGCGCTACAAATAATGGAACAACACAAAATTAACGCCCTCATTGTGTGTGATCAACACCATCACCCTGTAGGTGCAATTAACATGCATGATTTGTTAAAAGCAGGAGTCATTTAATATGCCTTCGGTAACGCTAAGCGATCTTCAATTGGCCAGCCACGCCCGTTCTGTTCGTCTGCTCGCATTAGACGTCGATGGCGTGTTAAGCGATGGCCAGCTCTATTTTGGTAACCAAGGCGAAGAAATTAAGGCCTTTAACAGTCTAGATGGCCATGGCATTAAAATGCTCCAATCTACCGGTGTAAAAGTAGCCATCGTCACCGGCAGAACATCCAACATTGTGGCCCAAAGGGCCCAGCAACTGGGGATCGAATTACTGTTACAAGGAAGAGAAGACAAACTTACGGCGCTGCACCAGCTCACCCAGCACTTACACTTAGACTGGTCTCAAATGGCCTATATGGGCGACGACCTACCAGACCTTGCTGCTATTATTAAAGTGGGCTTAGGAATCACCGTGCCTAATGCAGCCAACGCCATGTCCTTGCACAGTCAGTATGTTACACAACGTTGTGGCGGCCAAGGTGCAGTGCGGGAAGTGTGTGATTTAATTATGCAGGCACAAGGCACATGGGACACCGCATTGGCACCTTACCTCAACACCCAACTAACAGTGCCCACCTAATGGCAGCGTTATTTCGAGCTCGCTGGTTGTATATCAACTTACTGACTTTAGGGTTAGCGGTGTTGCTATTTTGGTGGTGGCAACAAGCTGTGCAACAAACCACACAATCGCAAGCCCAGTGGATTCCCGACTACTACCTGACTCATGCAACCATTAGCCAATACGATGAACAAGGCACGCTATCGTCTACCATCAGTGCCAATAGATTTATTCACCTTCGAGAAATGGGCACCACTGACATGCTAAAACCCAGATTTAATCTCTATTTAGCCGGTAGTAACACTGCGTGGTTTGGCAAAGCAGACAAAGGCCTTATATTAGATTCTGGCGCCCAAATTAACCTAACGGGTAACGCGTTAATAACCAACGGCCCGGCTATTAACCGTCCTCTTACCCTTAGTAGCCCCAGTTTAAGATTATTTCCCAAACAAAACTACGCAGAGTCTGATGATCAGGTTAACCTAGCAGCCAAGTATAGCCACTTGACCGGCACGGGAATGCGGCTCACACTCGACAACCGACGCTTATTGCTCTTACATCAGGTCAAGGGCACCCACTTGGTGCCAAGGAATTAGCCATGTTATTGTTCAACCAACACACCAGTAGTATTTTACGTCTACACCAATGGCAGAGGAGCTCCATCTACTTGTTGGCTTGCGCCACATTGTTTTCAAGCCCATTATCATGGGCGCTAGCTAGCGACCGCCAGCAACCCTTGGAAATCGCCGCAGACAGTGCCGAACTCAATGAAGGGGAAGGGTTTTCCCTTTATGCAGGCAACGTTATTATCACCCAAGGCACCATGATAATTGAAGCATCCAGCGTAAAACTCACCTTCAATGACAACGGCGTACAAACCCTGTTAGCCACAGAGGGCCGACATGATGGTTTAGCCTACATGCGCCAGCAATCAGAACCTACAGGAAGTAACCAAAGCGACATCATGGAAGCCTGGGGTAAGCGTATTGACTATCAGGTTGATGCCGCATATTTAACCATCTTGGGCAGCGCTAAACTCATTCAGCGGGGCAATCAATTTAGTGGTCATCAAATCCTTTTTGACATGCCAAAAGATAATGTAAAAGCCTCCGCTGGTGAAGGCAAACGAGTCAACATGATTTTCTTACCTAATTCTAATTAGCTCCAATCAACCCTCACCTAATACAAGTTCGGCACTAACCTCATGCTCAATAAGACACACACCGTGGCGACCTTAGAAGCCAAAAACCTCGCTAAATCCTACCATAAGCGAGCCATTGTTAAAGACGTCAACATTCGCATAAAGGCCGGTCAAGTGGTTGGCCTGCTGGGGCCAAATGGCGCTGGAAAAACCACCTGTTTTTATATGATTGTGGGTTTAGTACAAGCGGATAGGGGGCAAATATTGATCAATCAAGAAGATATCTCCCATGAGCCGATGCATGGCAGAGCGCGCAAAGGCATTGGTTACCTACCTCAAGAAGCATCTGTATTTCGCAAGCTTACCGTCGCGCAAAACATCTTAGCCATCTTACAAACTCAAAAAAATCTCAGTAAAAGTCAGCGTCTAGAAAAGTTAGAAACACTCCTATTAGAATTTAGTATCGCCCACATACGTGACAGCCTAGGCATGAGCTTATCAGGTGGCGAACGCCGGCGTGTGGAGATCGCACGAGCGCTGGCGAGTGAACCACAGTTTATATTATTAGACGAACCCTTTGCCGGGGTAGACCCAATTTCCGTAAAAGACATTAAAAACATCATTCAACAACTAAGTGACAAAGGTATCGGCGTGTTAATCACGGACCATAACGTACGAGAAACCCTAGACATTTGTGATTTGGCTTATATCGTTAGTGAAGGTTATATATTAGCTCACGGAACCAGTGATGATATTTTAGCGAACCAACAAGTAAAAGAGGTATACTTGGGTGAAGATTTCACTTTATAGCTAAGTAAATAGCTAAGCAAATAGCCAATTAAAACAACATCAAAACCAATAAGTTAGCATAATTATGAAAGCATCTTTACAGCTAAAAATGAATCAGCAACTGGCCATGACGCCACAGTTGCAACAGGCTATTCGTTTACTGCAGCTTTCAACCTTAGATCTACAGCAAGAAATCCAACAAGCATTAGATAGCAATCCCCTGCTCGAACTAGAAGAAGAGCTGGATCTTCCCGAAATTAGCACTTTAGACAATGACACTCAAGACACTCTGCTTGATGACCATAATACTACCGAACATCTTGCTGACGAGCGCCAAGCCGACAGCG
>JBLHQO010000022.1:0-16094 GCA_047625285.1 Oceanospirillaceae bacterium | reverse complement strand
CCTGCTTCACCACCGGCAATACGGTAAGTTTCAAACAAGCCCATTTGAGCCCAACGCAAACCAAAGCCATAACGGATGGCATCATCTATTTCTGTGGTAGTGGCAATACCATCTTTAATCATCCACAAACCTTCGCGCCATACCGCCTCTAAAAATCGATCAGCAATATGCGCATCAATTTCTTTGCGTACATGTAACGGCTTCATGCCTACGCTAGTCAACAGCTCTTTGGCCTTTTCAATGACTTCAACACCATTAACAGGGCTAGGCACTAGCTCAACCAAGGGCAACAAATACACCGGGTTAAACGGGTGGGCCACCATTATTTGTTCTGGCCTTAGCGCATTCTCTTGTAATTGAGAAGGTTTAAAACCCGAAGTAGACGAGCCGATAATAGCTGATTTAGTACAGGCAGCCTGCACTTGAGCAAATACCGCATGCTTAATGTCTAAACGTTCTGGCACACTTTCTTGAATCCAGTCTGCATTAGCCACAGCCGCTTGCAAACTGTCACAAAAAGTGAGTTTACCTTCACGAGGCATAGCTACATCAGCAAGCTGAGGCAAAGACGCACGAGCATTTTCTAGCACCGCATCTACTTTACGCTGGGCATCATCTGCTGGGTCATAAATATTAACGTCCCAGCCATGTAGTAAAAATCGTGCTACCCAGCCACCACCAATAACACCACCACCTATACAGGCCGCTGTTTTATAAGTTTTAGTTACCATATCGGTCATGCTAAAGGCGCCCGCTTTTCTACTTTAATAAGTTCACGCACCTGGGCTGGTGTCATTAAAGTAGAACCCATGTTAGTGGCAATGGTTGCGGCACGTTCAACTAACTGCGCGTTAGTTGCCAACACGCCTTTTTCTAACCAAATATTATCTTCTAAACCAACCCGCACATTACCACCAGCCAATACGGCAGCTGCCACGTAATTCATTTGATTGCGACCAATAGAAAAGGCCGACATGACCCACTCTTTAGGCACGTTATTAACCATAGACATGAACGTGTTAAGGTCATTAGGTGCTCCCCAAGGAATACCCATACACAGTTGCACCATCACTGGATCGGTAATTAAACCTTCCTCAACCAGCTGTTTAGCCAACCACAGGTGGCCCGTATCAAAGGCTTCAATTTCTATACGTGCACCCATGGCCGTCATTTTTTCTGCCATAGCCCGTAACATGCCTGGGGTATTGGTCATCACGTAGTCGGCTTCGGCAAAGTTCATAGTGCCGCAGTCTAGGGTGCAAATTTCTGGCCGACACTGGCGTACATGCTCTACACGCTCACTGGCGCCTACCATATCGGTACCGGCTTCTTGCAAAGGCAGTGGGTTTTCGGCATCACCAAACACGATGTCGCCGCCCATGCCCGCGGTGAGGTTAAGTACCATATCCACTTCCGAGGCGCGAATGCGTTCAGTTAACTCTTTATACAACTCCAAGCGGCGGCTTGGCGCACCAGTTGCTGGATCACGCACATGGCAATGCACCACGGCAGCACCGGCCTTTGCTGCATCAATGGCACTATTGGCGATTTGCTCTGGGCTGCGGGGCACATGGTGAGAGCGGTCTTGAGAACCACCAGACCCTGTTACGGCACAAGTAATAAAAACATTTTGACTAGCCTGTAGTGGCATAAGTAGCTCCAAAAAACGGTGTTGGTCGAATAGGCGCCCATCATGGCACTGGTGCTGGTATAGAGACCTACTTATTTCACACAATAATTAACATAAACCGAACATGGATTAACCTATTCAACGGCTCATCATTTTCTTGTGGTACACCCAGACTCTCCATCAAAGTTAGGTAAGTGAAAGCCTACGGTTGATGCCGTTAATGAAAAAGACGATAAGGATGATGGCATGGCTGCAGAATTGAACGGCTAGACTTACCCTGTGGCCTCTGATATTTGGGGAAGGCTCTGCTCGAATCACACCATGACTTTAGCCGAGTTTGAGGAGACTCAAACAATTTTCCCTTGACCTGAGTCAAAAACATGTCAGAATACTGTATATATATACAGTATTTGTGATTCTACCATGACTCTCTTACAACTTAAAAAAGAGCGCTTGGTCTGGCGAGCTCGGCAGGTGGCAGGGCCAGATCACCGCCGCCAAAGCAGCTTTTACCCTACTTTAGATGCGCACCTAAAAGGCGGTTGGCCCCACGCTGGGCTAGTAGAATTAGCCTGTGGCCCTGCAGGTATTGGGGAATTACGCTTATTGTTACCATTATTGGCCCAAGCTTCATCACGCTTGCAAGTGTGGATCAACCCACCGGCGCAGTTAAATGGCCAAGCTTTAGCACAACATGGTATTGACCTAAGCCAAACTTTATTAATACGCTGCCAAAACCCCCAACAAGCCCTTTGGAGTGCCGAACAAAGCCTTAATAGCGGCTGTTGCAGTCACCTTATTTTGTGGGCGCCTAAGTTAACAGCTCCCCAAGCTAAACGTTTACAAGTGTCTGCCAAAGATAACCAAGCCCTGATGTTTTGGTTACACCCTCAGGCAGAACCTAGCACCAGCGCTTTACCCATTAGTGCGCGTTTATCACTTGCCCCTCTAGCCACAGGGCTACGCCTACAAATTTATAAATACCAAGGCCAGTGGCCACAACACCCTTGCCAAATAGATATGCATGACCTGTGGCCATCTTTAGCAATACCTGTCCCTGTCCCTGCACCGCCGCCTGCACCAGCTAGTACTATTGCGGCACTGCCATTGAAGCTGCGGTGATGTATGCAATGGCTCTATTTGTACTTCCCAAGCCTCCAGCTAGATAGCCTTTTACATCAACAGGCCTGTCACCAAGCCTGCGTTTTAGTCCATAAAAACGAAGTAGTACAAACCAACCCAGAAGCACGCCAACTAGGCATAAAAATAGGCACCGGGTTAGCCCAAGCTGCACTTTTATGCGCTCAACTTAAAGTCCTTCCCTACCAAGCCAAACAAGAACATCGGCTTTTGGCCCAACTGGCGCAACGCCTGTATCAAACCAGCGCCACTTTGTATCTTGATCCCCCCCAAGGTTTGTTATTACAAACTAGCGATATGCTACGGTTATATAAGGGCCTTGCCCCATACTGGCAACAGCTGCAGCAACCTATTATGGAACGTGGTTTACACTACCATTACGCTAGCGCCCACACCCCCTTAGCTGCCCAAGTATTAGCCCGCGCAGGCAACGACCGTTTATTAACAAGCCAAGACGAAGCCTGTGCATTACTCAAACAATTACCCATCCACCGCTCGGGTTTAGACGCTAAACTTTGCTTGCAGTTAGAACGCCTTGGCCTTAATACCCTAGGCCAAACTCAAGTATTACCTCGGGCGGCACTAGGTCAGCGATTAGGCCAAACTCTAGTCACCTATTTACAACAACTGGAAACCAACAGCGCACCTAGCAGGCCAGCATATCAACCCCCTGAACGCTTTCGGCAACGCTTAGAACTACTCTACGAAATTGAACATAGCACAGCGTTACGTTTTCCATTAAAACGTTTATTAAGTGACCTAGAAGCATTTTTGGCGCCCCGCCAACTAAGAGCAGCAGGGCTTAGCTTAGGCCTAGAGTACCGAGAACATACCACTGAACAAGTACACATAGGCTGCAGCGATGGTGAGTACCGAGCAGAATTTTGGTTAGGTTTAGCCATGTTGAGGTTGGAACAGTTACAACTACAAGCGCCCATCATTGCCATTAGCCTTAAAACCAAAGGACAAATGCCATGGACGCCCTTGTCGGCACAGCTGTTTGAGCCCCCAGGAGGCAAACTCACGGCAGCACAACTGATTAGTCGCTTACAAAACAAGCTTGGAGATCATGCTGTGCAGCAAGTGTATTTGCGAGATGATCATCGCCCAGAACGAAGTTTCTACCAAGGGCTACCACAAAGCCATTACCCCACACAGCAGGCCACAAAATACCTACGCCCAAGCTTATTATTCACCCTACCCCAAGCCTTGAATCACAAGCCTAATCACCTGTGGTGCATCTTGTCTGGCCCTGAACGTATTCAAAGTGGTTGGTGGGATAACGTCAGTATTTGCCGTGACTACTTTATTGCTCGCAATCCGATTGGGCAGGTGTGCTGGTTATTTCGCACGCCCGCAGAAGAGTGGTTTTTACATGGGTACTTCTCATGAGCACCGAGCCTGTAGTGGACTATGCCGAGCTGCATTGTTTAAGCAATTTTAGCTTTTTACGGGCCGCTTCCCACCCTCAAGAGCTACTCCAACAAGCAGATAATTTAGGTTATAAAGCCCTTGCCCTCACAGATGAATGTTCGGTGGCAGGAGTAGTGCGAGCTTATCAGCATAAAAAGGAGCATCACTTAAACATTAAGCTCATTATTGGTAGTGAGTTTTTACTCAAGCCCCAGCAGCGTGAAGCACAAGAAAGTCTAGTAGTACTGGCAAAAAATCGCCAAGGCTATGCTCAGTTATGCCAGCTAATTAGCCTTGCTAGGCGGCGTTGTGAAAAAGGTCAATATCAAGTTTATGGAGACGACTTTAATAATCTAAGTGAGTGCTTACTTATCTGGAACCCTCATCCGAACAGCACCAATGAGTTAGGAAAAAAATTAAGCAGCCAACATAAAGAACGCCTATGGGTAGGCTGCCACCGGCGCTTAAGTGCCCTAGATCAGAGCCTACACGCCCATTGCCAAACCATAGCTAACGCTTATGATCTACCCATAGTAGCCCTTGGCCAAGTGATTATGCACAGTCCAGATCGCCAAATGCTACACGACACACTCACCGCCATTCGTATTGGCATGCCCGTGTATGCCTGTGGTTATGCCTTGCAAGCCAACCGTGAACATAGCCTGCGGCCGTTAGATAAAATCGCTAAATTGTATCCACCCCAATGGATACAAGCCAGTGTAACCATTGCCCAACAATGTGATTTTTGTTTATCACAACTGAGCTACGAATACCCCGCCGAATTGGTCCCTAGTGGATATGATGCCAACAGCTATTTGCATCATCTTGTAGAGCTAGGAAAAGGGCTTCGTTTTCCCGCTGGCGTACCCCATGACATTGCCCTCATCATCGATAAAGAGCTTAGCCTTATTGCTTCAGAAGGTTACGCCCACTTCTTTTTAACAGTGTATGACCTAGTTCAGTTCGCTAAAAGCCGACACATTTTATATCAGGGCCGTGGGTCTTCCGCCAATTCTGTAGTGTGTTACTGCTTAGAAATCACCGCTGTAGATCCTCGCCAGATACAGGTGTTATTCGAACGCTTTATTTCTAAAGAACGGGCCGAGCCGCCAGACATTGATGTGGATTTTGAGCACCAAAGGCGTGAAGAAGTGATTCAGTACATCTACCAAAAATACGGCCGCCACCGTGCAGCCTTAGCCGCCACTGTAATCACCTACCGTTTTAAAAGCGCTGTGCGTGAAGTAGGCAAAGCCTTAGGCATTAATTTACCCCAGCTTGAACTGTTTATCAAAAATGTAGACCGCCACGATCGTAACACAGGGTGGGATGAGCAATTACAAAGCCTAGGGTTAGACAGCCAAAGTCATGTGGGGCAATGTTTCTTACAACTGGTACAAACCCTACAAGGGTTTCCGCGCCACCTATCACAACATGTTGGTGGCTTTATCATTAGTGCAGGGCCCTTAAGTGAACTGGTACCTATAGAAAATGCCGCTATGGCTGATCGCACCGTGATTCAGTGGGACAAGGACGATTTAGCAAGCCTTGCGTTACTTAAAGTAGACGTTTTAGCCTTAGGCATGCTTAGCGCTATACGGCGTGCATTACACATGGTGCAACACCACCATGGACGTAAACTCAGCTTGGCCGATATCACCCGCATGGATGATGATAGTAGGGTGTACGCCATGCTCCAGCAGGGCGATAGTGTAGGCGTATTTCAAGTAGAATCCCGCGCCCAAATGAGTATGTTGCCACGTTTACAACCGGCGTGTTTTTATGACCTTGTGATTCAAATTGCCATTGTGCGTCCTGGGCCCATTCAAGGGGACATGGTACATCCATTTTTACGCCGCCGAGCCGGTAAAGAAATGGTGACTTACCCATCACAAGAGGTGAAGGAGGTGTTAGAACGCACCCTAGGCGTACCTATCTTTCAAGAACAAGTGATTAAGTTGGCTATGGTAGCGGCTGGTTTTAGTGGCGGAGAAGCCGATCGATTACGCCGCGCTATGGCCAGCTGGAAACGTCGTGGTGAAATGGATCAATTTCACCATAAACTGGTAAACGGCATGGTGGCAAGGGGTTATGAAACAGAGTTTGCCGAACGTTTATACCAACAAATTTTAGGTTTTGGTGAGTACGGTTTCCCAGAATCCCATTCCGCCAGCTTCGCTGTTTTGGCTTACGCCTCGGCCTGGCTTAAGTACCACTACCCTGGCGCCTTTTATTGCGCCATTCTCAACAGCCAACCCATGGGTTTTTATAGTGCATCTGCGTTAGTGCAAGACGCTCGCCGTCATGGTGTACAGGTGTTGCCCGTGTGTATTAATAAAAGTAGTTGGGACCACAGTTTAGAACCCACCCAAACCGCAGAATTAGCCTTACGCTTAGGTTTACGGCAAGTGAAGGGGGTGCGTCAAGATCATATACAACGGTTATTAGAACATCGGCCTAAACAAGGATTTAAAGACCTGCCCCAAGTACAAGCATTACACCTTGCTAAAGGCCAACTGGAGTCACTAGCCAGCGCAAATGCGCTAACCTGTTTTAGCGGCCACCGCTATCAGGCCCGTTGGCAATTACTCGACAATCATCAAGACCTGCCATTACTAAAAGAAGTGCGAGAGCGTAACCCAGACCAATTACCCGCGCCTGCCGCCTTAGATGCTTTAACAGAAGACTATGCCAGCCTACGCCTAAGTTTAGAACAACATCCCATTGCCTTATTGCGCCATGCAGGTTTGCTAAAGGGCTGCCTAAGCACCAGCCAAATGGTTCACAAACCCCATCGAAGCCTTGTCACTGCAGCAGGGTTAGTGACCGGGCGACAAAGACCTGGCACAGCCTCTGGTGTTACTTTTATTACTTTAGAGGACGAAACTGGTAATACTAATCTAGTGGTTTGGCAAGGCACCGCTCGCGCCCAAAGACAGGCTTATTTGAATGCCACAATATTGAAAGTAAAAGGCATTTTAGAGCGCGACCCAGACAGCCAAGTCACCCACATCATTGCCGGTAAACTTATCGATTGCAGTCATTTGCTAGAACAGCTAAAGGTTAGTTCTCGGGATTTTCATTAATCCCATTAACATCAGTATCACAAGATAATGAGTTTATTACTTAATACGCTTAGCCGGTACCCGTAAGCTCTTAAGTGAACGTTTAATGGTTTTAAGGTGAGCCATGGTTTCTTCACCTAACTGCATGGTAACCCCCACCGCTAGCACATCTATCACCACCATTTGGGTGATACGAGAAGACATGAGTGTGTTGAGTTCTTTGTCTTCATCTAAATCGATATACAAAGGAATCTGCACTTGTTGCGCCAACGGGGTATTACTTGGGCACAAGGCAATCACTGTAGCACCAGCATCCATAGCCAGCTGTGTAGTGTGCAATAGGTCTTTAGTGCGCCCCGTTTGTGAGATTGCAATCACCACATCACCAGGCTTCAGGGTAACCGCCGCCATGGTTTGTAGGTGGGGGTCTGAATAGGCTGCAGCCGACATATTGAGGCGGAAAAACTTATGCTGTGCATCACTACAAATGGGTGCAGAGGCACCAAAACCATAACAGTCTACACGTTTAGTTTGAACTAAGGCCACGATGGCTTTTTCTAGGTTAGCGGCATCTAAATCAGACTTTACCCGCATTAGGTTGCCCATGGTGGAATCAAATATCTTTTCTTTAAATTGCTCCACCGAGTCGCGGCTATCTAATCGAAATTGCTGGTAAGACGTATTAGCGCCCACAAACTGAGCTAAATTAAGCTTAAAATCTTGAAACCCCTCAAAATCTAATGCCCGACAAAAGCGCACTACGGTGGGCTCACTTACCGCCGCTGCCGCGGCTAAATCCACAATTCTCATTTGCACCACCTTAGCACGATGCTCTAGCACATAGTCTGCCACCTTACGCTCAGATTTGCGTAACTGCGAATGCGCTTGAGAAATGGTTTTAAATAAGTCGTGGTTAGATGAAGGCATGTATTGAGCCGAAGCAATAAGGTATTAATCACATTCTACCCTATCCACTTCGGCTCAATCCAGCCACCATACTCAAAATTGCAAGGAGATATCCTTATGACTCGACATACAAGCAGAGATCGTGGTGGCTAAATCAACGCTCATACGTTCTTGCCGGCGTAAGCCAATGCTATCTTTAATGGCCATATCATAACTGGCCAATGCTGGGGCCATGTCTATTAAAGCACGCTGGCGCCATTGGATTTCTGCCGCTAACAAAGCCATAGCTTGGCTATGATAACCTTTGGCCTTGCCTGGGTTGTATTTACTGCCTTTAAGCGCCCTACGTGCTTTAGAGAGTTTCGACTTAATACCACTTACCCCTGCAAATTGGCCCATAGCTTTCTCTTGAAGCTTAATAGCAGCCATCGCCTCGTCAGCTGATAGTTGGTCAATGCTGGAAACAAGGGCAGCTACGTCCGCTTGCGCCTGTGCTAACTCAGGTGCTTGGCTTATCCATAAGCGTAATTCTGAAATACCCTCATAAGCTTCATCAACATTGCGACGATAGTCATTACGAGACTGTTTTTCTGCCTTATTAAGCTGCTCAAAAATAGGCCTTTGTGTGGCCCATGAAGCAGGAATACCAGACTCTAAACGTATATTGAATTGCTCTAGCGCATCAATCCGTTCTACTAGGTCCGCTCTACGATTATCATTTAACTCAATGTCATCAAGGCGGCGTAGCTGTAACTGAGCATCTTCCATTAAACCTTTATTGCGGCGTACATTAAGCTGAATTTCTCGCACTTGTTGGTGTAAGGGCTCATAGCTTTGTTCAAAGTCTGTTAGCAGGGCCTTGGCCTGATAAATACCATCTACCTTAACAAATGTTTCACGCGCTTTGCCTAAGCTGTTGTGTAGCATCTTCGTTGCAACGGAAGACAAGTAGCTGGTATCTACCGCCGCCATGGTATCAATAGCGGCCAACAAACTGGTTTCTTGATTGGCGTACAAAGACAGTACTTGCTGCTCTAAACACGGCTGAATACGTGGGTTCATAGGTGGTGGTGCAGATTCAGACGTTAGGTAGGTGCGGTTAGGAAGGTAGTTCACTAAGCTCGGGAAGAACCCGGTAATCACTAAGGCCAATATCTGCAAGCCAATAAACGGCACCACACCTTTGTAGATGGATACAGTTTTCACCAACTGGTCTGCCACCCCTCGCAAGTAAAAGAGCGCAAAACCAAAGGGCGGGGTAAGGAAGGAGGTTTGAATATTCAAGCCAATCATCACTCCTAACCACACTGCTGTAATGTTAGCGCTAGGGTCTGCCAACAAGATAGGCGCCACAATAGGCACCACCACTACGGCAATTTCAATAAAGTCTAAGAAAAATCCTAAGATAAAGATGACTAACATCACCACGAAAAACTGCATCCAAAAACCACCAGGAAGGCTAGTAAGCATGTGCTTCACCAGTTCTTCACCACCAAAGGCACGAAATGCAGAGGTGAGCATGGCGGCACCAATAAGGATGATAAATACCATGGAGGTAGTTTTAGCCGTTTCCCCCATTACTTCATGTAAAATGGTGCCTGTTTTAAACACCCTCCAACCACTCCAACTTATTGCGATTAATAACGTAGCCACAGCGACCAACGCAAGGGCTACACCAAGGCGATCTTCATTGGTGTCTATACTCTTAATATTAAGATCAAAGTTAGCCACAAGGAAACCTAGGGCAATGACCGCCGCAATAGCTATAAATGCGGGCCAATAGCGCCTTTCGTCACTATGGTGTAAGCGATAACCCGCCATTAACATGGCTCCCACCGCTCCCACCGCTCCTGCCTGATTCACCGTTGCTACGCCCAATAAAATAGACCCTAGCACTACAAAAATCAAACTCAAAGGTGGCAGCAATGACATCAATACTTTCACCAAAAACTGGCGATCATAAGCACCTGCATAACCAACCGGTGGTGCCATTTTTGGACGAATGATGGCTGTGAATAGAATATACAATATATATAAAATGACTAATAAAATGCCAGGAACAAAGGCGCCCATAAACATATCACCGGCGCTGGCAGAAGAGATATCCAGCACTGAAGGCATGGAAAATTCACCCGTAATTTCACGATATGCCGCCTTGCGCATGGAACTGGCTTGATCGGCAGCACTACTGAGCTGGTCGGCCAATATAATAAGTACGATAGATGGCGGAATGATCTGGCCTAGGGTACCAGAAGCACAGATGGTTCCCGTGGCCAAGGAATGTGAATACTTATTACGCAGCATCGCTGGCAAAGAAATCATGCCCATGGCAATCACGGTGGCACCAACAATACCCGTAGTAGCGGCCAGAAGTGCGCCCACTATAACCACAGAAATACCCAAACCGCCCGGTACTGAGCCAAATAACTGGGCCATGGTCACTAACAAATCTTCAGCCACTTTGGAGCGTTGTAACATGATGCCCATAAAAATAAATAACGGGATCGCAATTAAAGTATCTCGTTCAACGTTCCAATAAAGGCTTCTAAAGTTTGTTACGCCAGCGCTAAGCCATTGCACCGGGCCACCTTGGTGGAAGTAAGCATCTGGGTTGTCAGCAAAAACCCAACCCGCTAAGGCCGCCAAACCAATGGCTATAATGGAAGAACCTGGTAAAGAGAACGCCACAGGGAAGCCAGACACAAGCGCCGTAACCATTAACAAGACTAAAATCCCTAAAAACAAAAGTTCCATAACCGAGTTTCCTAGGGGTTAACCGCGTTTGTGATGGTTGGAGTTGGAGTTGGAGTTTCTGTTTCGCCACGCAGCACACCAAAGTGCTTGAGCAGGTAACTTGAAAATTGAATAATCATTGAAAAAGCAAAGATGGCCAAGAAACCCACCATGATGTATTTCACATACATACCATAGCCACTTTGAGACACTTCAACACTAAGCATCGGGCTATTAATACTGCTGGTTTTATCCCACATACCTAGCGTGAGAATGGTAAAACACAAGGGTAAGCCGAGTAAGCTCACACCAAAAATGTTCACCCAAGATTTTGTACGAGCCTTAAAATGGGTATATGCCACATCGACCCGTATGTGCCCTTCAACAAGCAAGGTGTGTGCCGATGCAAACAAGAACAATGCAGCGTACCAAAAACGAACTAAATCGCCCATATAGGCTTGTTCGTAAGAGAATACAAAACGGCTGATGACAATCAAAAACTCGGCCACAACCACCAGTAATGCCAGCCATATAAAACCTAATCCTTTACTGCGAAGAGCAATAACACAGGCCAATAACATCAGCGGCAGATGCACATAAGTGCCCCGGAATTGAGGTTTACCTAACTCTATACTGATGTCATCACCAAATATCGGTGCTAGCAGAGATTCTATGCGTAACAGTGACACCAGCATGTCTGCCATACCCACCAATAACACCATCCAAAAGGCCGCTTTTATACATGTGGCAGCCCAATCAGAAACTCTATCTGAAAGGTTTTGATAGCTTTGGGATCGTAACTTAGAGACATGTATCATCGCCAATATTGGCGCAGCTACATAACTGCATACCTGCAGCCAGCCTAAGCTAGCTAAGGGCCCTGTAGGTGATTTGCCTACTAAGGTATTAATCGCTCCTGGCCATAACGCCCAAAAGGTTAAAAAATTATTAAGCACAAAAATAACCGTGGCGTAGACCACAGTAAACGCAAGGCTACGAAGTAGCAGATCTTGCTTAGGTAAAGCGCCAGAAGAGTTCAAAGAACTAGACAAGTGTTGCATGGATTAAAACCACTGACATAGGGCTAAAAACGGAAAAAACCCACCCACAACTAAGTTATGAGCAGGTTAACCTAAGTACAGGGATTATTCGCCTACGCCTAGTGCGCGGTTACGTTGCTGCAAATAGGCTTGATCAGATATTTGTGTCCATGCACCGATATCTGTACGTGCTGTAGCAAAGCTCTGATGGATACGCGACGCCAAATCACTATGCTCTTGCACTTCTGCAAACACTTCTTCAGAAGCTTCAGCAAAGCCGTCATAAATGTCATCGCTAAACTGGCGTAACTTCACGCCTTGGTCATTAACCAAACGCTTAAGAGCAGCACCGTTCTTGGCATTGTATTCCGCCATCATGACGTCATTTTCCATAGATGAGGCTGCTTCAATCATCATCTGATCAGCTTTAGTCAACCCATCCCACCAGGTCTTGTTCATGCCACAAGCCAACATAGCACCTGGCTCATGCATACCTGGGTAGTAGTAGTACTTGGCAGCTTCGTAGAACTTCATCAGTTCATCGTTCCAAGGACCAACCCACTCAGTTGCATCAATAGCGCCAGAAATAAGGTTTTCATAAATCTGACCACCCGGTAGAGACACTGGAGAGCCGCCTAGCTTAGCCAACACGTCGCCACCAAGGCCGGGCATACGCATCTTCAAGCCCTTAAAGTCATCTACACTGTTCATTTCCTTACGGAACCAACCACCCATTTGCACACCCGTGTTACCACACATTAGGCCCTTAAGGCCGTAGTCTGCGCCCAACTCATCCCATAACTCTTGACCACCACCAAAACGAATCCATGCGTTCATCTCGGTATAGGTTAAGCCAAAAGGAACTGAGGTGAAATAAGCCCACCCTGGATGTTTACCTTTCCAGTAATATTCGGCGCCGTGGTACATCTGAGCGTTACCAGATGCCACTTCATCGAATGAATCGAAGGCCTTAACACGTTCGTTAGCGGCGTAATAAGTCACTTGGATGCGTCCATCACTCATGTCATTTAAACGCTTAGCAAAACGTTGAGCACCCGTACCTAAACCTGGGAAATCTCGACCCCAAGTTGCCACCATAGCAATTTCTACTCGTTCTTTAGCAATTGCAGGCGCGGAGATAGTGGCAGCGGCTGCTGCGCCCCCTAAGCCAACCAAGCCTTTTTTTAATATTTCACGTCTTTGCATTTCCCTGTTCTCCAATATTGTTTTTATAAGGCTATACAATGGCAAAGTAAGTCACTCCCAACGGTGATATTTACCTTATCTGTGGTTACAATAGGTGTTAAATTAATAGCCTATTTAACCCAAAATTCATCATAGCTCAAAATAACATACGCGTTTAGTCTTAGCCTGGCAACTAGACAAATGTATTATGGCCAGATCAGTTGAGCTGTACCCTATGAATTTTATTTGGGTCATATAAAGATACGATCTCACAACCCCACACGGATACACGGATACAATAATGGATGTTTCTCGCCTTTTAGATGAACTCAACGGCTCGCAGCGCGAGGCTGTTGCTGCACCCGAAGAAAACTTGCTTATATTGGCCGGCGCTGGCAGTGGTAAAACCCGTGTACTGGTACACCGTATAGCATGGCTAATAGAAGCAGAAAACGTTTCTCCTTGGTCCATTATGGCAGTGACTTTTACCAATAAGGCCGCACGAGAAATGCGTGCCCGTATAGAAAGCCTGATGGGTTTAGACACCTCTCAACTGTGGGTGGGCACCTTCCATGGGTTGGCCCATCGACTATTACGTCGCCATTGGCAAGAAGCGGGGTTACAAAAAGAATTTCAAATTTTAGACAGCGATGATCAGCTCAGCATCCTTAAACGCCTGTGTAAAGAAATGCAGCTAGAGGAAAGCCGCTGGCCTGTGCGTCAGTTCCAACAATTTATTAACGGCTGCAAAGACGAGGGCAAACGTCCGCAACACGTAGAAATCCATGGCGATTTTCAACTAGACACACAAGTGAAAGTGTACGCCGCCTACCATCAGGCGTGTGAGCGTGCAGGGCTAGTAGATTTTGGCGAACTGTTGCTACGCAGCCATGAGTTATGGCTCAACAACAGTGCTTTATTGGCCCATTACCAAGGCCGCTTTAAACACTTATTGGTAGACGAGTTCCAAGACACCAATACCATTCAATATGCTTGGCTACGAGTGCTTGCTGGCAGCGCAGCCAAAGTGATGGCCGTAGGTGATGATGATCAATCTATCTACGGCTGGCGTGGTGCAAAGATAGAGAACATTCAACACTTCGAGCGTGATTTTGGCAATGCCATTACCGTGCGCCTAGAACAAAACTACCGCTCTACCGGCACCATACTTAAAGCAGCAAATGGTGTAATTTCTAACAACAGCGGCCGCCTTGGTAAGAATCTGTGGACCGATGGTAAGGATGGCGACCCCATTGCTCTTTATGCCGCATTTAATGAAATGGACGAAGCTCGTTTTATCGTTGATCAAATTGACCAGTGGCACAAAGACGGTGGATTACGTGCCGAGTGCGCCATTCTTTACCGCTCCAACGCGCAATCTCGGGTGTTAGAAGAAGCCTTGATTCGTGCACAAATGCCCTATCGCATTTATGGTGGCCAACGTTTCTATGATCGTCTAGAGATCCGCAATGCCCTAGCTTATTTACGCCTTATCAAGAACCGTAACGATGATGCCGCCATGGAGCGTGTATTTAACGTGCCTACTCGGGGAGTAGGTGCAGCCACAGTGGCTAAAATCCGTCAAAATGCCCGCGCCGAAGGCTGTTCTATGTGGGATAGCACCAACCAAATCATCGCTCATAATGAGCTTCCTACACGAGCCCATAACGCCGTTGATAGCTTCGTTAACCTCATCAATCGTTTAGATGAAGAAACCAGCGAGGCGTTATTACATGACATGGTAGATCTGGTGATCCAGCAATCAGGGCTCATTCAGCACCACCTCAAAGAAAAAGGTGAAAAGGCGCAAACGCGCATTGATAACCTTAAAGAGCTGGTGAGTGCCGCCAAAGAATTTGCCAACAGCTGGAACCCAGCCCAAGAGTCTGATGATCCCGATGGGGAGTTAGACCCCGTAGCCACCACCCCACTAGCCGCCATGCTCGACCAGGCCGCACTTGATGGCGGCGAACAACAAGCCGACGAATCTGAAGACAGCGTGCAGCTTATGACCTTGCACTCTGCTAAAGGCCTTGAATTCCCTGTGGTGTTTTTAGGCGGTGTAGAAGAAGGCTTATTTCCTCACAAGATGTCGTTGGAAGAAGGCGACCGCTTAGAAGAAGAGCGCCGCCTGTGCTACGTGGGTATCACTCGCGCTATGCAACGTTTGTTTATCACCTATGCCGAAAGCCGCCGTTTACATGGTCAAGAAACCTTTAACCGGCCCTCACGCTTTATTGGTGAAATACCAGAAGGTTTGATGAACGAAGTACGGCTAAAATCCAGCATCAGCCGCCCAGTCACAGCCAGGCCAACGCCAACAAGACAATACGACCGCTGGGGCCGTCACCAAGTGTTAGAAACCCCCGTCATTGCCTTAGGGCAAAACGTACGTCACCCATTATTTGGTATAGGCACCGTAGTTAATGCCGAGGGTTCTGGCCCACAAGCACGAGTGCAAGTAAATTTTGAAAACCAAGGCAGTAAATGGCTAGTTTTAGCCTATGCTAAGTTAGAACACATATAGGCATCACTCATGACCACCACTACAACAGCTGTCAGCCCCGAATTTGATACCACGTTTGCTAACCTACCAGAAGGTTTTTACAGCTATACGCAGCCTGTACCCGTAGCGAACGCTACCCCTATTATTCACAACATCACCCTAGCCAAAGAGCTAGGCATTGATCGCCACTGGCTGGCATCAGATGAAGCATTACAGGTGCTGGCAGGCAATCAAACAGCCATGGGGTCTGCGCCAATGGCCCAGGCTTATGCCGGTCATCAATTTGGTTCCTTTAACCCTCAGCTAGGAGACGGCAGAGCACACTTATTGGGCGAAATAGTCGCTCCCAATGGCCAGCGTTTTGACTTACAACTCAAAGGATCTGGCCCCACGCCTTATTCTCGCCGTGGTGATGGCCGCTCACCTATGGGCCCCGTAATAAGGGAGTACCTACTCAGTGAAGCCATGGCTGCCTT
>JBLHQO010000021.1:0-16186 GCA_047625285.1 Oceanospirillaceae bacterium | reverse complement strand
TATTTGGAGCTTAACTATAACGTCACACATAAACCGGCACATGGTTCTGGGTGTTGGAGGTCTGTTTTAAGACTTCTGATCGAACCATGGTTCTTACTTTTCTTTTGTTAAAGTGTAAGTAGGACGAGGGTTTATGGAGGCCTAACCCATACAAAGGAAATTAAAATGACTAAAGTAAGTATGCGCGACCTGCTTAAAGCCGGCGCCCACTTCGGCCACCAAACACGTTACTGGAACCCAAAAATGGGCCAGTACATTTTTGGCGCTCGTAACAAAATTCATATCATCAACCTAGACCAAACTTTGCCAGCTTTAAACGAAGCCCTTGCTATCGTTGAAAACATGGCTGCCAACAAGAACAAGGTATTGTTTGTTGGTACTAAGCGCGCGGCAGGTAAGTTGATTAAAGAACACGCTAGCCGTGTTGGTATGCCTTACGTTAACCATCGCTGGTTGGGTGGCATGTTGACTAACTACAAGACTATTCGTCAGTCAATCAGTCGTTTCCGTACCTTAGAAACACAGTTTGGTGACGGTACTTTTGAGCAGCTGACTAAGAAAGAAGCGTTGATGCGTCAACGTGAAATGGAAAAGCTTGAGCGCGCAATTGGCGGCATCAAGGACATGGGCGGCTTGCCAGACGCATTGTTCGTAGTAGACGTTGAGCATGAGCGTATTGCTATTAACGAAGCTAACAAGTTGGGCATCCCTGTTATCGGTATCGTTGATACTAACAGCAACCCAGACGGCATTGATTACGTAATCCCTGCTAACGACGACGCTTTACGCGCCATCGAAATCTACGTTTCTGCTATGGCAGATGCTTGTGCATCTGGCAAAGACGACGGCACTTCTGTTGCTGGCGAATTCGTAGAAGTTGCAGAAGAAGTAGTAGTAGCCGCTGAGCAAGTCTAAACCTTTGGTTTAGCTAGGCGAATATACAAAAGGGAGCTTGCTCCCTTTTTTTAACGACGTACTATGTGACGTCGGAACCCAATTTGAGGATTTTCTAATGGCTGCAATCACTGCATCTATGGTTAAAGAACTGCGCGAGCGTACAAGCTTGGGCATGATGGATTGTAAAAAAGCCCTGGTTGCTGCTGAAGGCAATATTGAGCAGGCAATCGAAGATTTGCGTAAGTCTAGTGGTATGAAAGCTGCTAAGAAAGCGGGCCGTATTGCTGCTGAAGGCGTTGTGTGTGCAAAAGTTGCTGCCGATGGTTCTTTTGGTGTGTTGGTTGAAGTGAACTCAGAAACAGACTTTGCTGCCCGCGATGAAGGTTTCTTGGCTTTTGTCTCTAAAGTGACTGATGCAGCTTTTGCTGCTAAGCAAGACGATATTGCAGCTGTAATGGTTGGCGAATTGACTGAAGCTCGTGAAGCGTTAGTTCAAAAGATTGGTGAAAATATCACACCTCGTCGTATCGTTATGCTTGAAGCTGCTAACGTTGCAGCTTATGTGCACAGCAACAGCAAGATAGGTACTTTGATCGCTTTGACCGCCGGTGACAGTGAATTGGCGAAAGACATTGCTATGCATGTAACAGCCGTTAACCCACGTGTAATCGGCCGTGATGACATGACTACTGAAGAAGTGGAAAAAGAAAAGGACATCATTAAGGCTCAGCCAGATATGGCCGGCAAGCCAGATGCAATCGTTGACAAGATGATGATGGGTCGTATTAACAAGTTCTTGGCTGAAAACAGCTTAACTGAGCAGCCCTTTGTTAAGAACCCAGATCAAAAAATCAGCGATTTACTAAAAGCTGCAGATGCTAGTGTTACTGCCTTTAATCGTTTAGAAGTAGGCGAAGGCATTGAAATAGAAAAAGTAGACTTTGCTACAGAGGTAGCACAGCAGCTAAAGGGTTAAGCCTTATTAGCTTGCATGAAGCGCCGCCATGGGGGATTAGTCCACTATGGCGGCGCTTTTTTTTGACTTAAGCTAGGCGCATAACTTGCCCTTAGGCTGTTAATGCGTCACTATCTTATTGTTTTGTCAGTGCTATATGTTGATAGTAATCATATAGCTGCTGCACATTAAATTTTTGGAGAAAATGAATGCCAATTTCTGATAAGCGTCAACCTCGCTATAAGCGGATTTTGCTCAAGCTCAGCGGCGAAGCACTGATGGGAAGCGAAAATTTTGGTATTGACCCCAAGGTTTTGGATCGTATGGCCCTAGAGATTGGCCAGCTAGTAGGTATTGGCGTACAAGTGGGCTTAGTGATCGGCGGCGGTAACTTGTTTCGTGGTGCTGCACTTAGTGAGGCAGGCATGGACCGTGTCACTGGCGACCACATGGGGATGTTAGCAACGGTGATGAATGCCTTAGCTATGCGAGATGCCCTAGAACGCTCAAATATTACCACCCGAGTGATGTCGGCTATTCCAATGAGTGGCGTAGTAGATCATTATGATCGTCGCAATGCCATGTTGTATTTGTCGCAAGGTAATGTGGTCATTTTTTCTGCCGGTACCGGTAACCCATTTTTCACAACGGATTCAGCGGCTTCATTACGTGGCATAGAAATTGAAGCAGACGTGGTACTTAAAGCGACTAAAGTGGATGGTGTTTACGATTCAGACCCCATTAAAAATCCAAATGCAGTAAAGTACGACTACATCACATTTGATGAAGCCATAGAAAAGCAATTAGGTATTATGGATCTTACGGCCATGTGTTTGTGTCGTGATCAAGAGATGCCAGTACGGGTATTTAATATGAATAAATCAGGGGCTTTAGTTAATCTAGTAGTCGGTGGCCATGAAGGTACCTTGGTGAATGTGACCTTGCCTGAGAGCGGAGAATAAAATGATTAATGATATCCAGCAAGATGCCAATGAGCGTATGGACAAGAGTATTACGGCCCTAAGCGAAGCTTTTAAGCGCATCCGTACTGGCCGGGCTCACCCCAGTATTTTAGATAGCGTCATGGTGTCCTATTATGGCAGTGATACGCCCCTTAACCAGTTAGCCAATATCTCTGTTGAAGATGGCCGCTGTTTAGCGGTATCGCCATGGGAGAAGCCGATGATACCTGAAATAGAAAAAGCCATCATGAAGGCTAATTTGGGCCTGAACCCTTCCACCTCTGGTGATTTAATTCGTGTGCCTATGCCAGCGCTTACGGAAGAAACCCGTAAAAGTTTTATTCGTGGTGCACGTGAAGAAGCCGAAAAAGCGCGTGTTTCCGTACGTAGTATTCGTCGTGATGCTAATGGCGACATCAAAGAGCTTTTGAAAGACAAAGATATTTCAGAAGACGATGCTCGACGTGGCGAAGACATGGTGCAAAAGGTGACTGATGCACACGTTGCAACTATCGAAGCAGCGCTAACGGCGAAAGAAAAGGATTTGATGGAGGTATAACCTGCGTCATTATTTCTGCTAAGGCCCACATTAAGGATTAATGCATGACCGACCCGCGCCAAGCCATCCTATCTCGTAAGTTAGAAGAGCTGCCAGAGCATGTTGCCATTATTATGGATGGTAATAATCGCTGGGCCAAAAGTCACAGCCTTTCTGGTGTAGCGGGGCATAAGGCTGGTGTTGATGCAGTAAAGGCGGTGATTGAAACCGCCGTGCATTATAAAATCCCCGCGCTCACTCTATTTGCATTTAGTAGTGAGAATTGGCGTAGGCCACCTCTTGAAGTTAAAGCGCTCATGGATCTGTTTGTTTATGTACTAAAGCGTGAAGTGAATAAGCTACATGACAATAATATTCGTGTGCGTATCGTTGGTAATACAGCTGGGTTAAGCCTTGAGTTACAAAAGCTGATCGTGGCGGCAGAACAAAAAACACTCTCTAATACTGGGTTGCAGTTGAGCATTGCGGCCAATTACGGCGGGCGGTGGGATATTTTAGAAGCGGCCAAAAAAATGGCTATAGAACTCAAGGAGAGCGGCAACGCCCCCGCATGTGTAAGTGAAGATGATTTTGGCAAATATCTGTGTTTGGGTGACTTGCCTGCAGTTGATTTATGTATACGCACTAGTGGAGAGCAGCGTATAAGTAATTTTTTATTATGGCAGATGGCCTATGCGGAATTTGTATTTGTAGATACACTTTGGCCAGAATTTAAACATCAAAAAATGGTGGATACATTAGTTCAATTTGGTCAAAGACAAAGGAGATTTGGCCAAACTGGTGCGCAGTTAATAGAACAAGAGTCAAACGTTTAACCACGGAGTGGTTGGCCTCTTTGATACAATGTAAAATAATAATATGTTGAAATCTAGAATTGCTACAGCATTGGTGATCGCGCCAGTTACATTAACGGCGGTGTTTTTTTTACCGGCACAAGCCTTTGCTTTGTTTATGGCTCTTATCGTGCTTATGGCTGCATGGGAATGGACCGCAATGATGCGTATAGTGAGTCGTAGTCAGCGTACGGTTTATATATTGTCCGTGCTCTTTGCTATTGTGGTTGCCCAAAAAGCCCTGCCTTACTATGAAAAAGTTATATTCTCCGTAGCCTCTTTGTGGTGGTTGGTGGCCACGGTGTTGGTCGTGTTGTACCCCCGAGCTTGTGCTTTATGGTGTGGGCGGGTCAGTAAAGGTGTTGTTGGGTTTTTGGTGTTGGTGCCTACATGGGCTGCGATGGTCTATATTCGTGAATTGGATCAAGGCCCTTGGTTAATTGTGTATATGTTTCTGATAGTTTGGGGGGCAGACACCGGAGCATACTTTGCCGGCAAGCAATTTGGTAAACGCAAACTTATGCCACGGGTAAGTCCCGCCAAGTCTTGGGCGGGTATAGGCGGGGCATCGGTTACCGTATTGTTGGTGTCTATGATTATCCAGCCGTATCTACATTTTTCCCAAAACCTTTCCTTCGGTATCTATCTATTGGCACTAGTGCTGTTATTTGTTTCGGTTGTAGGAGACTTAACGGAAAGTATGTTTAAACGCCAGTGTGGCATTAAAGACAGTGGCTCAATACTACCAGGGCACGGTGGCATTATGGACCGTATTGATAGCTTAACGGCCGCCGCTCCTGTATTTGCATTGTGTCTTATTCTGCTGGGTTAATGAGGATTAAATAGCGTAATGGTAATGACCATCCTAACCACCGTATTTGCCTTGGCAGTACTTGTTACCATACATGAGGCTGGGCACTATTTTGTGGCGCGCTGGTGTGGCGTAAAAGTATTGCGTTTTTCCGTAGGTTTTGGTCGGCCTATTTTCAGCAGATTAGGTAAAGATGGTACGGAATATGTGTTCGCGTGGCTGCCGCTAGGTGGTTACGTACGTATGCTGGATTCGCGTAACGATGAAGTGGGTACCAGTGAGCTAAGTGCCGCCTTTGATCAGAAATCTCCTTGGCAGCGAATCGCTATTGTTATTGCAGGCCCATTGGTTAACCTGCTGTTTGCCGGATTACTCTACGCTGTGGTGCAGATTGCTGGCACACCTCAGCTGATTCCCGTGGCTGTGGCGATCGATAAAGGTGTGTCTGGATTCGAGTCACCACAACGGATTTTGGCTATTGATGGCCACAACACACCCACTTGGGAAGCTGTGAATATAGCCCTCGCTAAACGTATCGGTGAAACCACAACCATAAACCTTTTGTTACAAGGTCTGGATGAGCGATTGTTGCAAGATCAAGCGGTAGCACCCAACAAACTGGACGTTTTGCCTGTGTTAGGTGTGCCAGTGGAACGTCATTTCCCCGTGACACGGTGGATGTCCGCGTCTGTACCATCTAGCCCCATGACCCAGTTGGGCTTGCAGCCTTGGCGTCCTAACGTGCCTATTACGCTTGATTATATTGTCCCTCAGGGGGCGGCAGAGATGGCCGGGTTGCAGGTTGGTGATAAAATAGCGGCTATGAATCAACAAACTATGGCAGGCTATAATGAGTTTGTCTCCTTTGTTCAAAGCCATGCAGATATGGACGTGTTGATCTCTTTTGAACGCAATTCAAAAAGCTTAGAAATCCCTGTTCGGTTAGGCTCTTACACTAATGACCTGGGGGATCGAACCGGTGTTATTGGTGTAGGTGTGGCGTCTATTTCATGGCCGCAATCGATACAGTTTCAACAACAACTAGGTTTGGTTGCGGGCTTGGTTGCGGGCGGCCAGCAGGCCATGGAAATGGCGGGGTTGACGTTAAGCTTTTTGGGCCGAATGGTGCAAGGTTTAGTATCTGTTGAGCATCTAAGTGGCCCTATTAGCATCGCTAAAATCGCTGGCGCTTCGGCAGCGTCTGGTGTGATCGCCTACATTAGTTTTATGGCGTACTTAAGTGTCAGTCTTGGGGTGTTAAATCTATTACCTATTCCTATGCTGGATGGCGGACATTTGTTATATTACCTCGTAGAAGTAGTCACAGGGCGCAAAGTGCCAGAACGTATCCAGGCCATCGGTTTACGTATTGGTATGGCATTAGTGTTTGGCGTAATGATTATCGCTGTGGCTAATGACTTGATGCGTCTTTAATCTCATTTTAGGTTAGTAAAGTATGAAACAAATTCTCTTAGGCGTTTTCTTAAGTTGCACCTTGTTAGTGTCACAAATGGCCGTGGCCGCGAGTTTCACCATTGAAGACATTCATATAGAAGGGTTGCAGCGGCTTACTTCAACCCAGGCCTTCGCTCAGTTACCTTTAAAAATAGGTGACACTGCAGATGAGCGTAGTTTGGCTCACGCCACGCGTAGTATGTTTAAAAGTGGCTACTTTGAAGATATTCAACTAGAGCAAGAAGACAACCTATTGTTGGTTATGGTGCAAGAGCGCCCAGCCATCGGTTTTATTAGCTTAGAGGGTAATAAAATCCTTAAAACGGAACAGCTTCGTGCAGCCTTAGAATCGGCTGGCCTAAAGGAAGGGGAAGTTTTTAAACGCGCCACTTTAGCCCAAATAGAGCTAGAACTAGAGCGGGAATATAATCGCCAGGGGCGCTACGCCGTGTTAGTAGAATCTGTGGTTAAAGATTTGGGCGAAAATCGCGTTTCTATTGCTGTGAACGTTAATGAGGGCGTCACTTCTTCTATTAGCCAAATTAACATCATTGGTAATGACGGTTATTCTGATACCGAACTGGTGGATTTAATGAGTTTGCAAACCCCTGGGTTTTGGACCTTGTTCACTAAAGATGACCAGTATTCCAGAGTAAAGCTCACGGCAGACCTAGAAAACATACGCTCCCACTACTTAAACAAAGGTTATGTGCTGTTTAATATTGAATCAACACAAGTGGCTATTTCTGCTGATAAAACAGAGGTATTTATTACCATCAACGTAGCGGAAGGTGCGCAGTTTAAAATTGGTAAGCTAAGTATTGCTGGCCAATATGACGTAGAAGAAGCCGATATATGGGCTCTTATTAACACCTCCTCTGGTCAAGTTTTTTCTAGGCAAAGCCTTGTCAGCGCCGCTTCGGATGTGCGCCAGTTGTTTGGAGATAATGGTTTTGCCTTCGCAGAAGTGCAGCCAGTTCCGTTAGTTAACGAAGCCGAAAAAACCGTTGATGTGCAGTATCAAATTAGATCTGGTAAACGAACCTATGTTCGCCGTATAGACTTCCGTGGTAATACCCGGACCGGTGACGATGTATTACGGCGTGAAATGCGTCAAATGGAAGGTGCAGTGGCGTCTATGGCAGATATTACTGCATCAAAATTACGCCTTCAGCGTTTGGGTTTCTTCAACAATATAGCGGTAGAAACCACGCCAGTGGCGGGCACCGATGATCAGTTGGACGTGGAATTTGCGGTAGAAGAAGGGCTTACGGCCGATTGGTCTGTAATGGTGGGTTATAATGATGGCGAAGGCCCTTTTTGGGGCGGGTCAGTCAATCAAAATAACTTCTTAGGTACAGGTAATAAAATGGAAGCGTCTTTCTCTTCCAGTACCAGTACAAGTGAATATAAGTTCAGTTACCTTAACCCCTATTACACTGTTGATGGTGTGAGCCGTGGCGTTGATTTGTATTATACCAAGCGAGACTATTCTAAGGTTGATGTGAGTAATTTTGCTACTGATACCGTGGGTGTGGATATGCGTTTTGGTTATCCGATTAACGACAGTACTCGGTTAGACTTTAAAGTGGGTTATGAGCGTATTGACCTAGAGTTAGGTTCTTCTCCTGCCACAGAAGCTGTAAGTTTTGTGGCCGCAGAAGGGCAGAACTACAGACAGTTTAAAACCTCTATCAACTGGAATACCAATACCCTAAATGACTTTTGGTACCCAACCCAAGGTAGCTCTCACAGTGTTAACTTAGATTTAGCTTTACCTAATAGTGACCTGAACTTTTATCAATTAGGCTATCGCTACCGTAATTTTACGCCACTTAACTACAGTGAATCTTTAGTCTTCTTTACTGGGGCTCGTTTAGGTGTTGTAGATTCATATGGTTCCACCAGTACCACACCATTTTTTGCTAACTACTACGCGGGTGGCTTTGGCAGTGTGCGAGGCTTTGCCAATAATTCGTTGGGGCCTAAAACTACTGTTGATGGAGTGGTGTCGGGAGATCCACTGGGAGGGCAATTATTGACTACGGCTTCTGCAGAATTTATTTTCCCCTTATTCGGCGATATGCCATCGGTGCGTACCTCACTATTTATTGATGCAGGTAACGTGTACACAGCCGGCGAATTTTCCGCTGCGGACCTAAGGGTTTCTGGCGGACTAAATCTTGCGTGGTTGACACCGGTGGGTCCTCTAACCTTAGTTTTAGCTAATCCGTTAAGACAAAAAACCGGTGACCAAACGCAATCAACACACATTACCTTAGGCAGCTCTTTCTAGCCGACACTCACAAGGAATTATCATGAATAAAGTGAAAACATTCATCGCATCTGCTGCTTTTGCCTTCACTTTAGGTGTGCCGCAATTTTCTACAGCAGACGCCATCGTTATACTTAAAGCCGAGCAGGCGCTGTTTGCTACGGACAAAGCCGTCGCGCTGGGGCAGCAGCTGTCTGCAAAACTTAAGCCTCAAACCACACGCTTTGACGCCATGGGTCAACAGTTACAAGCTTTACAACAGCGACTTGAGGCTGATAAAGACATCATGAGCAGTGATGAGGTGCAGGAACTTCAGGTAGAAATTCAGGCCCTAAATACTGAATATCAACAGCTTCAGCAATATTTATCCAATGCCAAACTAAACGCAGAGCAAGAATTTTTGGCCAACATGCGCCCAGCTTTAGATAGGGTGCTACGCCAGTTGATTAAAGAAAATGAAATTTCATTAATTATTAACGGCCAATCTGTGATTTATAACGCCGTGGAGATTGATATTACCAATAAGGTCGTTGAATTGTTGAATTTGGAACCCTAATTGCGTCATTTAACCCTAGGCACCATCGCCGGTCTTATTGGCGCGAAATTAGAAGGCGACGCCGACTATGTTGTCACGGGTATGGCTACACTGGTGTCTGCATTGCCTGATCAAGTCAGTTTTTTGGCAAATATGAAATATGCCAATCAGCTAGATACCTGTCAAGCAGGCGCGGTGATCTTGAATGCCGATCAAGCTAAGCTATTTACTGGCCACCGCCTTGTGATGGATAACCCTTATTTAGGTTATGCAAAACTGTCACAGAAATTCGCTCCTGAAGCTAGCTTTAATGGTATTGATAAGAGCGCACAAATTCACCCTACGGCTACTATTGGCAGCGCAGTTAATCTGGCAGCAGGCACAGTAATAGGCCCTTACGCCACGCTTGGTAATGCTGTTTCTATTGGCGCTAACAGTGTTGTGGGCGCCGGTTCTAGTATCGGCGACGATAGTAACCTTGCTGCCAATGTTACCTTGTACCATGATGTGCAAGTGGGTGCTGGTTGTACCATTCATAGTGGTGCAGTTATCGGCGCGGATGGTTTTGGGTTTGCAAAAGATGGCCCAGATTGGGTTAAAATAGCTCAGTTAGGTGGCGTTACTATCGGTGACCATGTGGAAGTGGGCGCCGGAACAAGTATAGATCGCGGGGCTTTAGATAACACTATTATAGGCTATGGTGTTAAGCTAGATAATCAAGTGCAAATTGCCCATAATGTAGAGCTGGGCGACTATACAGCCATTGCAGGGTGCACGGCCATTGCCGGTAGCACTAAGCTCGGTAAGCATTGCACTATTGCAGGGGCTTGTGGTATTACAGGGCATTTAACCTTGGTTGATGGCGTACACGTAACCGCCATGTCTTTAGTAACACACTCTATAAGCGAGCCTGGAGCGTATTCATCCGGCACCGCGTTAGACACGAATCAAAAATGGCGCCGCAATGCGACACGCTTTAAACAGCTTGACCAGATGGCGAAGCGTCTTAAACAATTAGAATTAGAGACGATACAGCTTAAAAACTGATCAGTATCGAAAGTATTACATAAGGAAAGTAGCAACATGGTTATGGATGTTAAAGAAATTCGTGAGTATTTACCGCATCGATACCCGTTTTTATTGGTTGATAGAGTGACAGAGCTCAATTTGGGTGAATCCATTGTGGCGTACAAAAATGTAACGGTTAATGAACCCTTCTTTAATGGCCACTTTCCAGATCACCCGGTGATGCCTGGTGTTTTGATTCTTGAAGCGATGGCCCAGGCTGCCGGCATTCTTGGATTTAAAACCATGGATAAAACCCCTCAAGACGGATCTATCTATTATTTTGTGGGTTCTGATAAGTTGCGTTTTAAACGCCCTGTGGTGCCTGGAGATAAGCTGCAGCTAGAAGCTGCCATCATGTCTGAAAAGCGTGGTATCTGGAAGTTTGAATGTCGTGCAAGTGTTGATGACCAATTGGTTGCTTCGGCAACTATTTTATGTGCAGATAGGAAGGTTTAGTGCCCCAACCATTGATTCATGGGACCGCCATTATTGATCCCAACGCCGTCATTGCAGCAGATGTGGAAATTGGTCCATATAGCATCGTGGGCGCCGATGTTGAACTAGGAGCGGGCACTAAGCTTGAATCTCATGTGGTGGTTAAAGGGCCAACACGTATCGGACGTAATAATCACCTTTTCCAATTCAGTTCAGTAGGCGAAGCCTGCCAAGATATGAAATACAACGGAGAACCTACCCGTTTGGAAATTGGAGACAACAACGTCATACGCGAAGGTTGTACTTTGCACCGTGGCACTGTGCAAGATGCCGGAGTCACCAAAATCGGCAGCCATAACTTATTTATGGCTAATGTCCATGTGGCCCATGATTGTGTATTGGGTGACCACATTGTAGTCGCCAACAATGTGGCGTTAGCCGGCCATGTGCACGTTGGCGATTTTGCCATTTTAGGCGGGTTTACTGCCGTACACCAATTTTGCCATATTGGCACCCATTGTATGACCGGGGCAGGTAGTGTGGTATTAAAAGACATTCCTGCTTTCGTTATGGCTAATGGCAATTCTGTATCCCCCCACGGCATGAATACTGAAGGGTTAAAGCGTCGTGGCTTTAGTGTAAAAACCATTAAGGTTTTGCGCCAAGCTTATAAAATTGTATTTCGCCAAGGGTTAACTCTAGACACGGCTATCGCACGTTTGCATGAGATGTCTGTAGATGGCGATGAACTGTCAGTATTAATTGCCTCTTTGAAAAATTCTAGCCGCGGTATTATTCGCTAGCAGGTTTTCCATGTCTAATAATACAATTGTTATTGTTGCTGGTGAAGCCTCAGGTGACATATTGGGGGCTGGCTTAATGCGGGCCTTGTTAAAGCAGCGACCAGACCTTGTTTTTGAAGGCATTGGTGGGCCTCTAATGATTGCTCTTGGGTTCACCAGTTTGGTGCCTATGGAACGCTTATCTATCATGGGCCTAGTAGAGGTTTTGGGCCGTTTACCCGAATTGTTATTGCTTAGGCGACGCCTAACTAAACGCTATACCCAGCGGCCTCCTCTGGCTATGATTGGTATTGATGCGCCAGACTTTAACCTTGTCTTAGAAACTCAACTCAAAGCGAACAATGTGCCTACAGTTCATTACGTAAGCCCCTCTGTGTGGGCGTGGCGTGAAGAGCGCGTATTTATTGTGGCTAAGGCTTGCCATCGTGTATTGGCCCTATTACCCTTCGAGCTCCCTTATTACGAGCGCCATCAAATCCCTGCCACATTTGTAGGCCACCCCTTAGCAGATGTGATACCTGGCGTTCTCACTCAATCACAAGCTAGGGATGATCTGCAGTTAAAAAACCAGCCAGTGCTGGCATTATTGCCGGGTAGCAGGGCTATGGAAGTAAAACAGTTGGCGGCAGATTTTTTATCTGCGGCGGCCATAGTACAAACCCAAAACCCACAATTGCAGTTAGTTTTGGCGGCGGCCAATCAGCTACGAGAAAAACAGCTGGAAACTTTATTACAGGGCTTTCCTGAGCTAAAAGTGACGCTTGTATTGGGTCAGTCGCACTTGGTTTTGGCAGCTGCAGACGCAGTGTTAGTCGCCTCGGGTACGGCTACTTTAGAAACGCTGTTGTTTGAAAAACCGATGCTAGTTTGTTACCGCTTAAGTCCGCTTAGTTACCGCTTATTTAAACGTAAGCTTAAGGTGCCGTTCGTCAGTTTACCTAACTTGTTAGCTGGCCAAAAAATAGTTGAAGAATTGCTGCAAGACGAAGTAAAACCACAGGTTATGGCAGACCATTTGGCGGCGTTGTTATTTAATCAAGAAGCCGCCGACAAGCAGCGTAATCAGTTTGCTAATCTACATCAGCAGTTAGCGTGTGGTGCAGATGTCAGGGCAGCTGAGGCCGTAATGGAAGTTATTGCAGAGCAGGATGCAGCTGTTGTCCCAGGAGACAAGGCATGAGCCAAACAGTAAATGTCGTTGTAGTGGTACCCAGAGTAGGCGTGATCTGTGGTGTTGATGAGGCAGGCCGAGGGCCGTTATTTGGGGATGTGGTTGCGGCGGCGGTGATATTGGATCCGGCAACACCTATCGCAGGTTTAGGTGATTCCAAAAAGCTTACCGAAAAAGTGAGAGAAAGGCTTTATGATCAAATATACCAGCACGCCCTCAGCGTTGGTGTGGGTAGGGCCAGCGTCGAAGAAATTGACCAGCTAAACATATTGCACGCCACTATGCTTGCCATGCAACGTGCTGTAGAGAACTTAAACATGGTGCCAGATTTGGCATTGATTGACGGTAATCGTTGCCCTTCGTTAGCGTGTGCAAGTGAGGCTATTATCAAAGGGGATGCCAAAGAAATCACCATTGGTGCAGCGTCAATTGTTGCTAAAGTTACGCGCGATAGGGAGATGCTAGAATGGCACAATCAATACCCTTCTTATGGCCTAGATAAACACAAAGGTTATCCCACTAAGGCACATATGAAGGCCTTGGAAGAGCACGGCGTAAGCCCACAACATCGGCGCAGTTTTGCACCCGTACGACGTTTAATTGGAACTTAATATGACCCAAGATGTACCCTTTGTGCATTTGCGTATGCACTCCGAGTTTTCATTGATTGACAGTATGATCCGTATCAAACCCTTGATGGCAACGCTGCAGGCAGAACAAATGCCTGCCATCGCTTTAACTGACCAATCTAACATGTGTGGCATGATCAAGTTTTATAAAGCGGCACAAAGCGCGGGTATTAAACCTATCTGCGGTTGCGATATTTTCCTTGCGGCAGGGCCTGCAACCGACGCTAGTGCCAGCCGTATGACGTTGTTAGCCATGAATACTAAAGGCTATCTCAATCTTACAGAGCTAGTGTCGCGCTCTTTTCAAGAAGGTCAGGCTGATGGTAAGGCCATTGTAGAAAAACAATGGTTGGCCGATAAAAATGAAGGGCTTATAGTCTTGTCCGGCGCAGCGCAAGGTGAAGTGGGGAGGGCGTTAATAAATCGTGGTTTGGACGATGCTAAAGATATTTTGAACGACTGGACGACGATTTTTGGCGACCGATTTTATCTAGAAGTTCAGCGCACCGGCCGTCAGTACGATGAGGATTGCCTTCATCTTTCCGTTGAACTTGCGCAGCTTGCGCAGGTGCCTATTGTGGCAACCAACGACGTGATGTTTGTGTCGGCAGAAGACTTCGAAGCCCATGAAACGCGGGTTTGTATTAACCAAAGTATGACCTTGGACGACCCACGAAGGGTAAAGGCCTACTCTAATCAGCAGTACTTACGCAGTACCCAAGAGATGCAAACACTGTTTGCAGACTTGCCTTCTGCACTGGCTAATAGCGTACAGATTGCTAAGCGCTGTAATTTGGATATTGAGTTAGGTAAGTGTTTCTTGCCTAATTTTCCCGTGCCAGAAGGCATGACTATGGATGACTTCTTTGGGCAGGTGTCTCGTGATGGTTTGGACAAACGTTTACAAGTTATTTTGGATCCATCCGACCCAGATTATCATCAAAAGCGTAAAACCTTTGATGATCGGTTAGATTTTGAATTAGGCATTATTTGCCAAATGGGTTTCCCTGGCTACTTTCTTATTGTGATGGACTTTATTCGCTGGGCCAAGGATAACGACATTCCAGTAGGGCCGGGGCGTGGCTCAGGTGCGGGATCTTTAGTAGCGTACGTGTTGGAAATTACCGACTTAGACCCACTCAAATACGATTTGTTATTTGAACGATTTTTGAACCCAGAGCGGGTATCGATGCCAGACTTTGATATCGATTTTTGTATGGATAACCGCGATCGTGTGATTGAATACGTGTCACAAACCTATGGCAAAGATGCCGTGTCTCAAATCATTACCTTTGGCACTATGGCAGCTAAAGCCGTGGTGCGCGACGTGGCCCGTGTGCAAGGAAAACCTTTTGGTTTGGCTGATAAGTTATCCAAATTGATTCCTTTTGAAGTGGGTATTACCTTAAGTAATGCGGTAGAGCAAGAAGACGCGCTGCGCGAGTTTATTGATAGCAATGACGAAGTTCAAGAAATTATGGACATGGCCTATCAGTTAGAGGGTCTGACTCGTAACGTGGGCAAACACGCCGGTGGAGTAGTAATCGCACCCACCAAATTAACTGATTTTTCCCCCCTATATTGTGATCCGGATGGTCTTGGCCTAGTCACTCAGTACGACAAAAATGACGTAGAAGAGGCAGGCTTGGTTAAGTTTGACTTCTTAGGCTTAAAAACCCTCACGGTTGTTGATTGGGCCATGCGCATGATCAATGACAGACGCAGCGCCAAGGGCGAAGATGCCATTACCATCGAGGGTATCCCCCTTGATGACGAACCAGTCTATAAGCTACTTCAGGGCGCGGAGACCACGGGCGTGTTCCAGCTGGAATCTCGGGGTATGAAAGACCTTATTAAGCGCCAGTTGCCTAGTAGCTTCGAAGATATTATCGCCCTTGTGGCCTTGTTTAGGCCCGGGCCATTACAATCTGGCATGGTAGATGACTTTATTAACCGTAAGCATGGCCGGGCTAAGCTTGCATGGCCCCATGAAAATTATCAGCTAGATTCGTTACAACCGGTACTGGAACCTACTTACGGTATCATCTTGTACCAAGAGCAAGTGATGCAGATTGCTCAGGTGATGGCAGGCTACAGCCTTGGCGAGGCAGACATGTTGCGCCGTGCCATGGGTAAGAAAAAGCCAGAAGAAATGGCTAAGCAGAGGGCAGGGTTTTTAGCCGGTAGTGTGGCGAACGGTATCGATGAAGGTTTGGCAGGCAATATTTTTGATCTGGTGGAGAAGTTTGCCGGTTACGGCTTTAACAAATCCCACTCTGCCGCCTATGCGCTAGTGGCATATCAAACCGCTTGGCTTAAACACCACTATCCAGCAGAATTTATGGCCGCTGTGTTGTCTGCAGATATGCAAAACATCGACAAAATCGTCATTTTTGTTGAAGAATGTCGGCGTATGGAATTGCCTCTCAACTTGCCCAACGTGAATGCAAGTCATTACAAGTTCACTGTGAATAGTGCTAATGAAGTGGTGTATGGCCTTGGCGCTGTTAAAGGCGTTGGCGAAGGCCCCGTGGCGGCTATTATAGCGGCCCGTGAAAAAGGTGGCGACTTCATCGATCTGTATGATTTTTGTAAGCGGGTGGGCAGCAAAAAAATCAACAAACGAGTATTAGACGCGCTGGTTGCTAGTGGTGCTTTGGACAACCTAGTACCCAATAAAGAGCGCTCTGTGCTTTATAGTGCCATCCCTGACGCGGTGCAATCAGCGGATCAAAGTGAGCGTAATGCCGACGCAGGCATGATGGACTTGTTCGGTGAAATTACGGCGTCCGAAGCAG
>JBLHQO010000020.1:0-16209 GCA_047625285.1 Oceanospirillaceae bacterium | reverse complement strand
TGTACCTTGGGTGTAATACCAGCGCTCATCCTGCCATAAAAAATCACTATTTTCGTGTATTCGGTGGGCTCTGCCATGAATTTTGTAGCGCGCTATAAACTCCACTTGTCCCTTAGCGTCCCCTTGATTTCCATCGTGAGTGGTTACAATTTTAAGGCCAAGCCATTGCTGTTGGGGTTCAAAATCTAAGTTTTCAGGGCGGGTGCTGGGGTGCCAAGTCTGTAACAGGTAGTTTTGATCATGTAGGCAAAAGGCCGTATAGCGTGATCGCATTAACACTTCTGCTGTTTTAGCAGGCTGCTTACCACTGAGTGCAGGCTGACAGCATAGTTGAAAACTAACACCAGATTTACAGTAGCAGTTGATGGTTTTTAACTCGGCAGAGTTGGCTTTTGTTTTGCTCATAATAACTTTTCAATAGCGCGGGTTAGGCGCCAAGACGTAGGTGATGTCCACTGGCTATATCGGTCAATAACCTTGCCATCTTTATCAATCAGATATTTATTAAAGTTCCAACTTGGTTCACCTTCTTGCTTTGTTAAATGCTCAAACACTGGGTGAGTATTTACACCGGTCACTTCAATAGTCTGGCTCATTAAAAAGGTGACCCCAAAATTATAAAAGCATACTTTAGCGGCTTCTTCTTCGTTCTTAGCTGCTTGATTAAAGGCGTTGCTTGGAAAACCAATAATCACCAACCCTTGGCCTTGGTATTGTTGATGTAACTCTTCTAGCTCTTCAAATTGGCCGGTAAAGCCACAGTGGCTAGCGGTGTTAACCAGTAATAGTGGTTTGCCAGCTGTAACTTCGCATAAGTTTAGAGGGGCGCCTGAGTGGAGTTGTTTAAGCTCATGCTTAAGCCACGGCGCACATGATGCCAAGGCCGAGTGTGAGGCGGACAGACCAATAAATAGGCCCAATAAAAAATGTATAAATCGGTATGTGGGCATGATAAAAGATGGCCGCAAGTTGCTATATAACTAATACGCATAAGAAAGCGCAATAAATGCTTTTTTTAGAATAAGAAGCTTGGTATGCTCAAGCCAGTGTTTTTAATTCTACAACAAAGGAAGTGTTTCATGAAGTTAGAATCTTTGGCGTTACATCACGGTTATACATCTGAAGCCACCACCAAGGCTGCGGCAGTGCCTATTTACCAAACCACCTCATACACCTTTGACGACACCCAACATGGTGCAGATCTATTTGATCTTAAGGTTGCTGGCAATATATATACTCGCATTACCAATCCCACTACGGCCGTGCTAGAAGAGCGGGTAGCGGCCATGGAAGGTGGTATTGCTGGTTTAGCGGTAGCCTCTGGTATGGCTGCTATTACCTATGCGATACAGTGTATTTGTGAAGTAGGCGATAACATTGTGAGCACTAGCCAGGTGTATGGCGGTACATACAACTTGTTTGCTCATACCTTTCCTCGCCAAGGCATAGAAACCCGTTTCGCCTCCCACGATGATTATGCAGCGCTTGAAGCACATATTGACAGCCGCACCCGCGCTATTTTTTGTGAATCTATCGGCAACCCAGCGGGTAATGTTGTTGATATTGCAAAATTGGCAGAAATCGCCGAACGTAACGGTGTGCCATTGATGGTAGACAACACCGTAGCTACACCGGTGTTGTGCCGACCTATAGAACACGGGGCGCATATTGTTATTCATTCCTTAACCAAATACATCGGCGGGCACGGCACTACCATTGGAGGTATGATCGTTGATTCTGGTAAATTTGATTGGGTGAAAAACAAGGATCGTTTCGCGGTACTTAATACACCAGACCCTTCTTATCATGGAGTGGTGTATACCGAAGCCTTAGGCGCAGCAGCTTATATTGGCCGTTGCCGCGTGATTCCATTACGTAATACCGGCGCTGCTATGTCTCCCCACAGTTCGTTTATGTTGATGCAAGGTTTAGAAACCCTGTGTTTGCGTATGGAGCGCCATTGCGACAATGCCGAAGCTGTAGCTAAGTATTTGCAAAACCACCCTAAGGTGGAATGGGTTAACTACGCGGGTTTAGACAATAGCCCTTACAAAGCGCTGTGTGAAAAAATCTGTGGTGGTAAAGCCTCAGGTATTGTAAGTTTTGGTGTGGCGGGTGGCCGTGAAGCGGGTGGCCGGTTTATAGACGCTTTAGAGATGATTCTACGGTTAGTGAATATCGGAGATGCTAAGTCTTTGGCGTGCCATCCAGCCAGTACTACCCACCGCCAGTTAGATGAAACAGAGCTTGCAGCTGCAGGTGTATCAGAAGATTTAGTGCGTATTTCTGTGGGTATTGAGCACGTGAGTGATATCATTGCTGATATTGAACAAGCTTTAGCAAAGGTATAAGCAATCGTGTCCACACCACTGTCTACACCGACCACTAGGGAAATAGCTACGCCAATTGTCATGCCAGAAGGGAACCCGTCGTTACGCACCATTGCGATGCCTGCCGATGCTAACCCCGATGGAGATATTTTTGGTGGCTGGATTATGTCTCAAATGGACATCTCTAGTGGTGTATTTGCTGCCCGTATGGCGAAAGGGCGCGTGGTAACGGTGGCAGTAGATGCCATGACGTTTCATAAACCGGTGTATATTGGCGACGACGTGAGTTGTTACTGTAGTGAAGCAAAACGCGGTAATACGTCTATTACCGTGCATGTGGAGGCGTGGGTTAGACGCCACCACAGCGACACGGTAGCAAAGGTGACACAAGGAATGTTTACTTTTGTGGCGGTGGATGGCAAGGGTAAACCAAAACCATTACCTAGTGTGTAATAACCACTTTACCTTTGGCGCGGCCCCTAGATAGGTATTCTAGGGCTTCAATACTTTCAGTAAACCCATAGCTGCGATCAATCACTGCCTGAATTTTATTTTGCGTGTACAAATCTGCTAAAGCTGCCAATTGCGTACCATTAGAACTCATCAGAAACATACGATAGGTAGCCTGCTTTTTTGCCGCAGCTTGGGTTATTTTTCTAGCCTTAAGGCTTAAAATTTTACGAATGATAAAGTTAAGTCCAAGCTTGCGTGCTAGAATATCGTCTACTTCGCCGTTAACAGAAACTACTCGGCCACCTTCTTTTAGTACCTCAAACGCGTTTAGTGTGTGCTCTCCACCCATCGTGTCGAACACCACATCAAAGCTACTCACTTGCTGTAAATAATCTTCTTTTTTGTAGTCAATTACCTGATCAGCGCCAAGTTTTTTAACTAGGTCTACATTGGCCGTACTGGTGGTAGTGGCCACAAAGGCACCTAAATGTTTGGCTAATTGAATGGCAATGGTGCCTACACCACCCGAGCCTGCGTGAATCAACACTCTTTCTCCAGCTTTTAAATTGGCAATGGTGACTAGGCCTTGCCAAGCAGTAAGCCCAGCCAAAGGCATGCTGGCAGCCTCTTGATGTGTGATCTGGTCTGGTTTTAAGGCCGTGTGCTGGGCCTCTGAGGCTACATATTGCGATATTGTACCCACCAACGCTTCGTCAATTCGAGATAACACAGCATCTCCCACTTTGAAGTTGGTGACTGCATCACCAATTTCTACGACTACACCACTTACATCACGGCCTATGCCTTGTGGAAAGGTGATTTTTTTGAAGGCTTTAAAATCGCCCTTAAGCACCTTGTAGTCAAATGGATTAATGCTGCTGGCATGAACTTCAATGAGTATCTGGCTGGCCGAAATAGTGGGCTTTGTAATATTCTGAAAGGCAAGGCTAGTGGTAATATCACCATATTTTGTCATCATTAAAGCTTGCATGTAAGTTGTTCCGTATTGATTTTGGTTCGGTGGGTTTAGCAGTTTGTTGCTGTTATCTATTATAGTGGCTGAATATTTTTCTTGTAGAGGGCTAAATTGAGAAATATAATTGTTTAAAAGACAATAATTGCCACCGTTAACAATGTGTCTATATGGGATAGATAATAGGATAAATATGGATAAGTTACGCGCGCTACACTATTTTCTAAAAGTGGTTGAAACCTCTAATTTTACCAAAGCAGCTAAGGCTTTTGATGTGCCTGTGTCTTCTATGTCTAGGCGTATTAAAGGTTTGGAATCAGCGTTGGGTGTTGAATTATTTCAGCGATCCACCCGTGTAGTGCGTCTCACAGAACAAGGGTCTTTGTACTATGATGAAGTGAAGGGTGCTATTGCTGCCTTGAATCACGCCGATGAATTAGTTAGCCTGCATACAAAAATACCCTCGGGCACTTTAAGAATAACGGCCACTCCAGGTTATGGAGAAGTGTGTTTGATGCCTGTGCTGGCGCTGTTTAGACAACAATATCCAGATATTACCCTGGATATTCAGTTAACCGATCAAGTGGCAGACATTACACGTGATCAAATAGACATTGCGATTAGAGTAGGTGTGGAACCTGAAGACCGGGTTGTGTCCCGCAAATTGTCAGACAACAAGTTTGTATTGGTGGCTTCGCCAACCTATCTAAATGACCATGGAACACCACTGAATTTGGCCCAGCTTAGTGGCCATCGAGGGCTGTATTACAGAGGTCCAAACACAGTTTTCTATTGGCAGGTTAACGTTAATGGCGAGTGGCTTCAACTCCAAAATAAAGCCAATATAATTAGCGACCATGGTGCAGGTATTGTTAAAGCAGCAGTTGAGGGTGATGGCATTGCTTTGTTACCTGAATGGGGTATTAAAGAGCAATTGAGTGATAAAACATTGCAGGTAATAAACTTGAGCGACGCTCAAGTGGCAATGACCAGAGGCCAAGAAACCGGTATTTATCTGCTTTATATTAAACCTAAATACCAGATCCAAAAAATAAAAGTGGCAGTAGATTTTTTAATCACTCATTTACGTACTCGTTAAGCATTAATTACACATTAGTTAAGCAAATAATTAACGCTTCATGTAGCGTTTTCAACTTGTCTGAGCAAAGGTAAGACAAACCTATAAGCACCTAATCCAAACACGCCAATGGCCGCGCATAGTGAAGCAACACTATCAGATGTTCAATCGTTGTATGGGGTCTGTTAATAAAGGGTTGTTGGCACTAAATCAAGGTGGTTGGTCACAGACGTTGGCCTGATAGTATGGGTTTCGCAGGCGCAAACTTGTGTTAATCTAGCACTGATCAAATTGGCGAGTACGGTTAAGGGTAGGAAATTATAGTGATGCAAAAAAACATACTTTTCATCATGTTGGACCAGCTACGGGCCGACGCATTGTCTTGCTATGGTAACAATTTGGTGGATACCCCAAATATAGATCGTTTGGCTCAAAAGGGTGTGAAGTTTAATCGTTGTTATATCCAAGGCACCAGCTGTGGTAATTCCCGTGCCTCCTATTACACTGGCCGACATGTTCGATCCCATGGTGCCAGTTGGAATGGCTGGGCCACGCGTGCGGATGAACTCACTATGGCAGACCATCTGCTAGCCTGCGGTGTACAAACCTATTTGATGGGCAAAACCCATATGAAACCAGACCTCGCCGGTATGGCGCGGCTAGGCATAGAACCGCAATCTGAATTAGGCCGTTTTATCAGCAACGCTGGCTTCAATAATGGTGAACGTGATGATGGGTTACATACTATAGGAGCAGCTGGTGGTTTTGGTGGTGTAGAGCCTGCCTATTTTGATTACTTAAGACGCCAAGGTTATGCGGGTTCTAACCCCTGGGCCCAATGGGCTAACGCCATGGCAGATGAAACCGGAGCGCTGCGTAATGGTATGTTCTTAAAACATACTCATTTACCTACACGTATAGACAAAGCTCATTCTGAAACGGCCTACACCACAGACCGTGCCATAGAGATGATTGGGCAGATGGGTGCTTCAAATTGGTGTTTGCATGTGTCTTATATTAAACCCCACTGGCCCTTGGCAGCGCCTGCGCCTTACCACCAAATGTACCGCGGTATGGATTTACCTAAAGCCAATAAAAGCGACTCAGAAAAACACAATGCACATCCGTTGTATCAAGCCTTTATGCAGCAACCCCACAGTAAAACCTATGCTCACGATGACTACAGGAATCATGCGCTACCAACCTATTACGGCTTAGTGAAAGAAATTGACGACAACCTAGGACGATTGTTTGCTAGCTTGGAAGAGCAGGGCCAAAGTGAGCACACTATGATTGTATTAACCTCAGACCATGGGGATTATTTTGGTGATCATTGGTTGGGAGAAAAGGACTTGTTTCACGACCCGGTAACGCGCGTGCCGTTAATCATAATGGACCCTACCAGCGCCGCTGATGATAGCCGTGGTACCCAGTGTGACGAGTTAACCTGTGCCATAGACCTAGTGCCTACGTTTGTAGAATGGGCCGGTGGTGAGCCGCAGTGGCAATGGTTAGAAGGACAGTCTTTGTTGCCGGTGTTGCGCCAAACTCAATCATCACCATACACTCAGGCAGTGGCAATAGCAGCTCGGCCTTATGTGGTGTCTGAATGTGATTACTCGGCCATGCAATTTGCTGGAGCATTAGGTCGTAATAGCTATAACGCACGGATGACTATGTTATTTGACGGACGTTATAAGTACATCCATTGTCTTGGTTTTAAACCGATGCTTTATGATTTACAAGAAGACCCACAAGAACTGATAGATTTTGGTAGAGATAGCGCTTATGCAGTGGTTCGCAGCCAGCTAACGGAACAAATGATGGATTGGTCGGCTGGGTTAAAAAATAGAGTCACAGGTAGTGAGTCGATGGTGCAACACCGTATGGGTAAATCGGATGAACAGGGTATTTTAATTGGTTATTGGCAACAAGAAGATCTGCCTGCGGCCCTGCAAATAGAGCCAGAGGTCAAACCGACCTAAGCGTCTGTACTGCCCGCACCAGTTACACGTTGGGCCCGCCAAGGGCTAAGTGCGCCCACACCAAATACGGTAATAGCGATGGTAAGCCACCAACCGATAAACGGTATGGCACTTATAAGTTCAGCGCACAGTGCTCCTAGAGTGGCGGTTAGAATAATCATTATTATAGAGCTTGGTAGTTCTCCGCGAGCGGCTAACCAAATTCTAGCGCCAATAAAATAGCTGCCCATCCAGTAACCTACAATGGTAACGATAATAGTGGCGGCGATGAGTAATATGGATACAGGAATACCAATAAAGGTAACGGCAGTCACAATGACACCACCACTTAATAAGGCCAAACCAACAAAACCATACCCTAAACTACTCCACACACCACTCCACGCACGATTATAAGCATTGTGGCTGGCGTTGTTAGCAATAATCACGATAATACTAGTCACTAGAATAGCCACAAGTAGCTCATAAAAAATACCTAAGCCTAGGGTGCCTAGGTTCTTGCCTACAGGCTCAATGAATTCATTGTCGATCATTTGATTGCTGGCACGGTAAATAACACGCTCTGGATCAATTACGCGGGCGGGAATGTCGAAACGGGTACCGTGTTTCCCGTAGAGTATTAAATCACCATCGATGCGTGCGGCTGGGCCAAAGGAGAGATCGTCAGTAGCAAAGGTGGCAGAACCGTGAACTGGGGCATTGAGAATAATGCTTTGGCCCGCAAGTTGGATGTCACCGGCAACCATGCCATCTATTTCTATTGCATCACCAGCACCACGTAAATCGCCACTAATGTTACTTCTGATAGTAATAGCCTGGCCGACAACTAATACATCTTGAACAACATCAGCGTTGAGTGAAACACGATCGCCCGCAGCATACACACTGTTGCCAACGGTTGCATTAATGTTCACATCTTTAGCTATAGTGTGCACACTACCTGATACTGCTTGATTCAGGTCAAATACGCGCGCCATCACAAAGACATCATCAACCCCTCTACTGTTAATAGATGCTTTGTCACTGGTAGTAAATAAGTCATTACCTAACAGGTCTGGGCCGCCTTCTGCCATTATCCAAGGCGACAGTAAGCTTGTGGATAATAAGCTAATGAACAGTGCTCCAATGGTAAGGACGTTGTATTTGCTAGCCAAAATCATCGTGTGGTCCGCCTTATCTTAAAGTTAACAGTAGAATTAACGTTTAATAGTAGCCTAATATTATGTGATTGCTGGTGGTGTTCTATTAGTTTGCTAGCTCTGGGTCGAGCATAGCAAATACCTGCTCTCGTTCGGATAATACTAAAAGTAAGGCCAAATCACCTTTTTGCAATTGTTTTAATATTTCTTGGGCCCCTACTGCTGGGCCATCTGCTAGTAACAGCTGGTGTGCCAGCATGCCTTGTTGTTTAGCTTGTTGGTGGGTGAGGGTAGTGGTTTCGCCTAGTTCTCTACCACGTAAATATTGTGGCAATTCCGCAGCTACTAAAACGTCTGGGTTAAGAGTTAGGGCGCATTTGGTGGCTTCTAAAATGTCTTGGTCTGACCGATCTCCAGCGTGGCTAATCATTAAAAAACGTCGTTTGGCTGGGATACCGGCCATGGCGTTTGTAACTGCAGAAATAGAATGGGGATTATGGGCAAAGTCTACAAAAACACGTGCGCCCTTGGTGGCAAATTCGTTGCAACGGCCGGGGTTATCTTTGGCATCATTGTTAAAGCTACATAGGCCCGTTGCGATGGCATCATCGTCAATACCCATGGCTTTAGCTAAACACAGTGCACCTAGGGAGTTACGAATATTGTAATCTGCTGCACCATCCATGGTTAAAGGGATGTCCTTAACTTTAACGATGGTGTGAGCTTGCTTACCATCAAAATATACAAGGTTATCATCCTCTTGCCATGCGCAAGTGAGGCCATTGGTTTTAGCCTCGGTAATGAGGCGGTGCCCTGCATCAAGTGAGAACCAACACAGGGAAGCTTGGGTTCGGCTTGCTTCATCCACTACATAGCTGTCGTCAGCATTAAGTACTAAGATGCCGTCGGAGGCGAGAGTACGATGTACGGCAAACTTTGCCACGGCCAGTTCTTCTACAGTGTTAACACCGTATTGGCCAAGATGGTCTGCAGCTACGTTAGTGACTAAGGCTGCCCTTGCTCTGCGTAAAGGTAGGCCTCGACGTAATATGCCGCCTCTGGCCACTTCTAAAAAAGCCACTTCTAGGCGCTTGTCTCTAAGTAACATACGTGCGCCACCAGGGCCGGAGTAATCACCATAATCTAGTATGTTGTCGCCAACTCGCACAAATTCTGTAGAGGTGATACCGGCTGTTAAACCTGCGGCCGTACCAATGGCCGAACATAGGCGAGTGCTGGTGGTTTTACCATTGGTGCCAGTAATTAGCGCTACGGGTACGTCATGTAAATTGGCCCAACTAACCTCGTCAGGCTGAGGTAGATTAAATACCGACCATGTTTGAGAACCGGTACCGTGGCCTAAAGAGAGCTCGTCATCATCACATAGAACATCGATACCATGGCTGTTAGCGGCGCTAATCAGGGCCATTAATGCTGGATTAGATTCCCGGCGCATCACATGTTTAAGATCGTCGATCATGATGTCAAAGTTGTTGGGGGTGGCGTTTAATAGTTGTGCAGCAGTAAAGTGCCAAGCCGTTTGGCAGGCAAACATGGCTGAATAAAGCTGATCCATTGGAGAAGACACGGCAAGGTTTGCACCGCCGTCAAAACGCCGGTCTATTATTTTCTCACCCTGCCAACCAATAGCGTCAAGCACACGTCTGGCCTGTTGGTGCCAAACGGGAACAACCTGATCGAGGTGTTCGCTAGGGCACAAAACATCCAAATTTGCGCCCACCTTGCTCCATAATAAACCTGGCCCAGTAAGCCTACGGAAATCGTCAAGGATCAGGTCATCACTCGCGCTACAGCGAATATCTAACGCCGTTTCAAGGGTATCTGCAGCTTCTGCCATAACTTAGTCGCCGTCTTCGTCGTTGTTTCGGGCCAGACGTACACCACGTTCATCACGGATGATCGTGTCGCCTTCACTTAGTAATTCTTCCATGCCGGCCTCGTTACTTTCGTCCATGAAGGGGTGAGCTTCAATATCGGTTTGTTGTTCATTCTTTAGATAGATGATTTGTTTCCAACAACGGGTGATGTTATCGCCAAACACCATCACTAAATCGCCTTCTCTGGCCATGTTTAACGCCGTATCTACCGCTTCTTGCTCTGACGCAATAACGCTTATGTTGCAGGCGTCAACACCATTATTAAGCAAGCCTTGCTGCAGCATCTTAGGCACTTCATCATGGCCTCGCTTACGACGGTTGTCGTCGGCCTTGCAAATGTAGTGATCAAAGTGGCCCGCTAAAATTTCTGCAGCCTGGTAGATGTCCCGATCACGGCGGTCGCCAGGTGCAGACAACACGGCAATGCGGCGGCCTTTCACATCTAAACGCGTCACTAAATCTGTCATGGCGCGAAACGCTGCAGGGTTGTGGGCGTAGTCTAAAATAACTTTAAACGGGTGTTCGTTAAATACGTTGGTACGGCCTGGGGCCTGGAAGAAGTTGGTATCGAAAGTGCGTAAGCCATGACGAATATTGTCTAGATCCACATCAAAACTATAGGCCATAGCCACGGCAAACATGGCATTTTGCACGTTATGCATGGCCTTGCCTTCCATAGTGGCCGGAATCAAATGTGACCAAAGTACAGGAATGTGGGTGCCGTTGTCATAAATAGCGATCATGTCACCGTTCATGCCTTTTTCTAGTACTAAAGCGCGCCCGCCAGCACGAATGTGTTCTTTTACTAAACCATGGTCAGAATTCATAGTGACGTAACAAATGCGTTCTGCACTGGCGAAATCTGCCATCCGTAAACAGTGGATGTCATCGGCATTGAGGACGGCGGTGCCGGTGGCGGATTCCACCACTACTCGCTTCACAACAGCTAGCTGTTCTACAGTGTCGATACCTCCTAAGCCTAAGTGGTCTGCGGTAACGTTAAGGCAGGCGGCCACATTGGAAGTTTGGTAACCCAAACCGCTGCGTAATAGGCCACCACGAGCGGTTTCCATCACTGCAAAATCTACTGTGGGATCACGCAAAACAATTTGCGCAGAGGTTGGCCCCGTCATATCACCTTTAACACTTAACTTGCCATCTACATAAACGCCGTCTGTAGACGTCATACCTACTGTGTGTCCACTGGCTTTCATAATGTGGCCAAGCATGCGGGAGGTGGTAGTTTTACCGTTGGTGCCAGTGATTGCGGCAATGGGGATTTGAGTTAATGCAGTGGCGGGAAACAGCATGTCGATTACCTTGCCAGCCACGTCCCTTGGGGTGCCTTGGCTTGGTGCGACATGCATACGAAAACCTGGGGCGGCGTTAACTTCTACAATAGCGCCGCCAATTTCTTTGTAGGAACGGCTGATGTCATCCGTAAGAAAATCCACACCACCTACGTCAAGGCCTACGGCCATAATAGCTCTCACGGCCATGTCGCGGTTGTCTGGGTGTACTACGTCGGTTAAATCGATAGCGGTGCCACCAGTAGAAAGATTGGCAGTGTCGCGTAAATAAAAGATTTCATCCTTAGGTAAAACCGTCTCTTTATTAATGTTGCCTTTTTCCATGAGACGGGTGGCTTGTTGGTCTAGTGATAGCTGAGTGAGTACTTTTTCATGGCCAACACCGCGGCGAGGATCACTGTTTACTATCTCAACAAGTTGCTCAATGGATAGCTTGCCATCGCCTACTACATGGCCTGGTACGCGTTTAGCCACGGCAACCAGCTCGTTGTTAACGACTAGCATGCGGTGGTCAAATCCGGTGATAAAGCTTTCTACCAATACTGCACGGCTGGTGCCTTGATCTTTGGCAAATGCAAAGGCCGTGATTATTTGCTCATCGGTGGATAAGTTAATAGACACACCGCGGCCGTGGTTGGCATTGAGTGGTTTAAGTACCACTGGAAAACCCACCGACCTAGCGGCACGAATAGCCGCGCTGTCACTATAGACCATACGTTGCTGGGGTACGGGTAAACCCAGTTTGTGTAATAAATTATGGGTGTCTTCTTTATCGCAGGAAATTTCTACGGCAATGTGTTTAGTTTGGCTAGTAATAGTGGCTTGGATGCGTTGCTGATATTTACCGTGGCCAAATTGCACCAAACTATTTTCATTAAGGCGCATCCAAGGGATGTTGCGTTCTTCAGCCGCTTTTACTAATGACCCGGTGCTGGGCCCAAATTCGCGTTTCTGTGCGCTTAATATGAACTCGTTAAGTTCGTCTTTCCATTCAAAATCGGCGTCAAAACGATACTCAGTCTGATCTTTTAGTTCATTGGGCAGTAGGTGCATCAATAAGCGCAAGGCAAGTTGGCCTGCATCAAGGCCTACGTTGCGCTGTTTGTAGGCATAAACCATGTTGTATTGGCCGGGGGTGCCGGTAGAGCGAGTTCGTCCAAAGCTTACTTCTGCGCCGGCCATACATTGTATTTCTAAGGCGCAGTGTTCCCAAACGTGGCCCAACCATGTGCCTTCATCTTCTCTCAAGCGGCGTAAAAACCCACCACTTTCTCGATACGAACAGCCATGTTCGTCTAAGCCTGGCAGCGATTCAACTAGTGCGGATATATAAACCTCGCCTATTTTCGCAGATGGCCACTGCTCAAGTACACCAAGGTCTATAACGTGTCGAATAACTGGGAAACTGGCCCAAGTGTTAGGGCCTACATATACATTGCTTGAGATAATTTTCATGTGCAAACTTCCTTTTATTATAAGATTTTTATTGCAGATTTATGTGTTTGAGCTTTGGCCTATTTTTGATTGATGTCCGCAAGGCTACAAAAGCCGTGTTTATCGTCACTGGGTGGATAGGCATGACGGTTTTTAAGATCGTAACGACAGCCTTCGCTGAGTACGTCGAGTTTAAGGCCTAGCAGGCTTAATACATCGTTACGGCCCGCTTGCCACATGGATGAGTAAGTCATGGCGCCAGCATCTACTACCGTTACAGTACCACTTCCAACCACCTCTAATACATCGTCTGGGCCAATAAATGCGGCGGTATCTTCATCTACCCCCAAACCGATTAAGAACGGGTTGTATGAAGAGGCGCTTAACAAACGCCCTAAACGGTTACGTTGAGTAAAGTGTTGGTCAATGATAACCGCGTTGGTTAAACCCAAACCGGGTGCAAGGCTCACGCCGTCTCCAGAAGGAGCCGCATTGCCATTGCCCCCCGCCACCATATGCTCAGACATAATGGACGCACCAGCCGAGGTGCCTGCTACGGGAATTCCGGCAGCATTTCGCCGGCGGATTTTTTGAGCCACTAAGGTGCCACCCAAAATGGTGGATAAACGTAATTGATTGCCACCGGTCATGAAGATGCCCGTAGCACGGTCCAGCATGGCGGCAAACTCAGGGTTGTCGCAATCTTCGCGGCTAGCAATAGGTAAAAACTCAACTTTTCCTGCGCCTAAACCACGGAAAATTTCGTTGTAGTCGGGGCCAGTAGAGTCCAGTTGTGAAGCCGTGGGTACCACCACGATGTCGGCATTTTCTCCACCGGATAATTCCACAAATTTGGTGTGGATGAGCATTTCTTTTTGACGGTCTTCACCGCCACCAATAGGAATGATAAAACCGCGCTGGGTATGATCTGAAACGGGTGCTGGGCACATAAGTGTAAATAACTTCTCTAGTGAGTCCTTTGCACAATACGGACGCCAAGATAAATGGCTAAAATAATCCTGCTTTTCGTTGAAAACCTTGGCAATAGCTAGCTATTACCTGCAGTTCTCGTCTCAATCAGACTCATTTTATTCCATTTTTCTTTTTGTCGCCGTATTGAGCAAAGGTCTCATATTAACTAATGATTGAAAACAACGGCCTTATGATTGTTCATAAGTACCAAAAATTTGTGTTTTTCCATGGCGCTTATGCCAGCGGCCACGAGCCATAACATCACAAATGCCATGGTCTTTATCTAAAACTACCATATCTGCGTCTTTGCCTTGTTGCAACCTACCTTTGTGGGAAAGTTTTAATAAATCGGCCACGTTTGAGGTAAACGGAGCCAATGCTTCGGTCATAGATACATGGTTATTTAACACTTCACGTAAGGTTTCTACAAGAGTCGACGAACGACCTACACCTATACGCACAAGCTCTCCTTCTTCGTTAAAATGAGGTAAACAACCACCGCCATCGGAGCTAATGGTTAACTTGTCGGCAGGGTAGCCACCATCTTTATAACGTAAAAAAGCTTCCGCAGCAGACCAGCCTGGGTCGCTATGCCCTTCTGGGAAAGCGGTAACATCTAATCTTACCCCTCTAAGGGATAACGGTAGTGCTTCATCAAAAAGGGTTTTATTACGGTTAATATGAGTTGGGTTAAATACCCGGGCAGGGATTTCTGAGGTGTCTAAGGCTTCACGCACAAGTTCTAAGCCCCGTTTACCGTCGCCCATGTGGATGTGTAAAATGCCTGCTTTGCCAGTCATTAATCCCGCAACATGAGCTTCGCTTGCCACCCGTAGAAATTCATCTAACGTGGGTTGGCTCGAGCGGTGGTCACTGATGGCTAATTCGCCCACACCTATGATTGGATCTATAAATACAATGTCGCTACGAGCAGACCCAGTGAGGGTGGTAAGAGGTAAGTGGTAACCGCCGGTGTGGCACCAAGCAGACATGCCTTCTGCACGTAAACCATAGGCTTGAGTAACAATGCTTTGGGTATTGCGAGTTAAGTCATCTGTACCTAACACGCCTACTACACTAGTGACGCCAAATTGGGTGAATTGTGAAAGGAATACTGGTGGTACACGGCTAGCAGGGCCTGTTTCGCCACCACCGCCGGTAATATGGGCATGACCATCTATAAAACCTGGGACTAAGGTGGCGCCGTCTAGGTCGGTTACCTCTACGTCTAGCGCAGCATCCAACACGGGTAGGCGCGAGCCAATGTAAATGATTTTTTCTGCAGCTACTAATACATGACAAGTGCCCATAGCTTCTGGGGCAAAAAGGTTGGCGTTGGTAATGAGTTTTAACATGGGAAGGCCGAGGTGTTAAGTATTAGAAAAGAGATCAAATAATGCACTTTTACCTTAGCATGAACTGCTGCTGTTTATGCAACTTTTATTGCATCCTAAGCCCTTTAATACTTGAACTTTCGGCTCTGCCTAGGTTACTGTGAATATCGTATCAGATTGTGGAAAATCCATGTTTAAAGTTATCTCTTTTGGAGAAGCATTAGTAGATCTATTGTCGAGTAATATCGGCGGCAAAAGCAGTGAAGAAAAGGATAAGGCTGCGGAGTCCTTTACTAAATACCCTGGTGGTGCACCTGCTAACGTTGCCGCAGCGGTTTCACGTTTGGGGGGCGATGCTTTTTTTGCAGGCATGCTTGGGGATGATATGTTTGGTGACTTTATAGCCCATAGTCTAGCTCAAGAGGGTGTTAATTTGCACTTTGTAAGCCGTACTAAAGCGGCTAAAACAGGCTTGGCTTTTGTATCGTTGGATGCGCAGCGTGAACGCACTTTTGAGTTTTATCGGCACCCGTCAGCAGACATGTTGTTTACCGCAGCGGATTTTCCGAAACATTGCTTTGATGGCAATGGCCTATTTCATTATTGTTCCAATACACTCACTAGTGACGGGCTATATGGTGCCACTTTGGCGGGCTTGAAACGTGCCAAAGATGCCCAATGGTTAGTCAGTTTTGATGTTAACTTACGGGTTAATTTATGGGCTGATATTACTCAAGCTAGGCCTGCAATATGGGCGTGTTTTGCATACGCTGACCTAGTGAAAATGAGTATGGAAGAATTGGATTTTGTTGCGGGTAACGAACCTCATGTAGACACCTTAGATAAAATAATGGCGGCTGGTGTAAGGCTTATTGTAATTACTGATGGTGGCAAGCCATTGCGCTATTTCAGTGCCGGAAATAGTGGTGCAATGACACCTATTAAAGTAACAATGGTGGATGCCACTGCCGCAGGTGATGCCTTTGTGGGCGGCTTGTTATTCACCTTAGCCGAACAAAATATAACGCCCAATAGTTTGGCTGGTTTACTGACCAACAAAGCTGCACTAGAGGCAGTTATTCGGTTCGCCAGTGCTTGCGGGGCCCACGCTGTGCAGCGGGCAGGTGCTATTAGTTCGTTACCTCGGCGACAAGATATAAAGGTTTAAATTTTCTTTTTCGTACCTAGCTGATCTGCCAAACCTAATTTGTAATCTTGGTAGCGTCTTTCGTCAACCTCAACGTCAGCTTGATAGTAGATAAAACCGATCGCTTTGCGTGACGATTGGCTTGTATTGGTGTTG
>JBLHQO010000019.1:0-16423 GCA_047625285.1 Oceanospirillaceae bacterium | reverse complement strand
CCGTGGAAGTGGCTCACCAAGTTTGCCACTGTGTTGTTGGTAGTGGGTGCTGTGGCGTTGGTGTACCTTGATGCGCAAATTAGGCATCGATTCGAGGGTCATCGGTGGTCTTTGCCAGCTAAAGTGTACGCCCGCCCACTCGAACTTTTTACCGGCCAACAACTGGCCACAGGGCAGCTAGACTACGAGCTTACCCAGTTAGGTTATCGCTTCGTAAAAGAGGCAAAGGCGCCAGGGCAAGTGCAAAAAACAACCGAGGGTATGGCTATTTATAGCCGAGGTTTTAGATTTGCTGATGGTGACCAATCAGGCCATTTGGTAGAGGTAAGTCTACACGGACATAAAATTACAGGGCTGCGCCAAACCAATGGTACCAGTGTAGCGGTATTAAGGCTGGAGCCACAGTTAGTTGGCGGCATTTACCCGGCGCACAACGAAGACCGTGAGTTGATTCAATTGGACGACTTACCTAATGGTTTTATTGAAACCTTGTTGGCGGTGGAAGACCGTAACTATTACACCCATTACGGGCTCTCTCCTTGGGGCATTGCTAGAGCGATGTGGGCTAATATAAAGGCGGGTGCAGTGGTCCAGGGCGGCAGCACCTTAACCCAGCAATTGGTTAAGAACTTCTACCTTACAGACCGACAGACTGTATGGCGTAAACTCATTGAAGCGCCGATGGCGTTATTGTTAAACGTCCATTACAGTAAAGATGAAGTGTTAGAAGTTTACCTTAATGAGGTATTTGTTGGGCAAGCAGGCAAACGAGCAATTCATGGGTTCGGCCTTGCCAGCCGCTTTTATTTTGGTCAGCCGTTAAGTGAACTAAAACTACACCAGGTTGCGCTATTGGTGGGTTTGGTTAAAGGACCTTCTTATTACAACCCCCAAAGACACCCAAAGAGAGCCACTAAAAGACGTAACTTGGTATTGTCGATATTAGCGCAACAAGGCTTATTGTCGCACGCCCTAAAAGTGAAGTATCAAGGTTTGCCGTTAGACCTGACCGGCGCTAGTCAGGTGAGTCGCTACCCTGCCTATATGGATGTGGTTAGACAACAACTACAACAACACTACCCAGCATCCGCATTATCTAACCATGGGTTGCGAATTTTCACTAGCTTAGATCCTTGGGTGCAACATCAAGCCGACAGGGCGATGGTTGAGCAAGTGAACAAACTTAAGCAACGCTACGGCAACATCAAAGGGTTGCAAGGCGCTGCAGTAGTTAGCCATAGAGACAGCGGAGAACTGTTAGCGCTAGTGGGCGACCATAACGGAGGTTATGCGGGTCATAATTGGGCTTTAGACCGAAGCCGTCAAGTGGGGTCACTACTCAAACCGGTGGTACACCTTGCAGCCTTAGAAACGGGTCGCTATAGCCCAGTAACTATCATTGATGATGCTCCAATTTCGTTGCCTCAGCCGGATGGGAGCTTATGGCAACCACAAAATTACGATCGTACATCCCATGGTAAAGTGCCCATGTATGAGGCCTTGGTAAAATCTTATAATCAGGCTAATGTACGTTTAGGTTTGCAGATAGGTGTGGATAACGTATTGCAGCAGTTGAGGCGAATGGGTGTGGAGCAGACTATTCCTGCCTATCCTTCGGTACTATTGGGTGCTGTTGAGATGTCGCCTTTGCAAGTGAATCAAGTGTATCAGACCATTGCTAGTAATGGTTTTTATAGCCCCTTGAGTTTAGTGCGCCAAGTGACGGAGGCCAATGGCCGATTGCTTAGTCATTTCTCTTTTGCAGTGCGCCAAGCGGCCAGCAATGATTCGATCTATTTGCTACAACATGAGATGCGTATGGTGGCAAGCGAAGGGACGGCCAGAGGGGTTTATCGCTATTTGCCTAAGCAACAAAAGGTGGCAGCTAAAACGGGCACCACCAATGACCAAAGAGACAGTTGGTTTGCCGGTTTTAGTGGCCAACATGTAGCCACCGTCTGGCTGGGTAGAGAAGATGGCAAACCTACCCCGCTAACAGGTGCTAGTGGCGCGCTAAATGTTTGGGGTCAACTGATGAAGAATGTAGCTTATTCTGCTTATGAAGACATTAAACCTCAATCTATAGACTACTATTACCTCAATGTAACAACAGGTAAGGCTATACCCAATACTTGCCCTAATGGTGTTTGGATACCTATGCCTTACGTTTTAGCACCTTCTTTTAACTCAGCTTGTGGATATTAGTTAGTAATGTATAACACCCAAATTTCACCGTTTAAAGCTTTATCATCGCTGTTGTTAGTGCTTTTTTTAGGGGCTTGTGCGGCCCCTAGCTATAACCCAATTGTTGAGGATTTGAGTGTGTCGGCTAGACCTTCTGAACGCAAGCCTGCGGGATCTGCCAATACTTCTAATAATACCTCAGAAATAGCTCAGCCATCTGGTGTAGTAATCACTGTACAGCCTAAACCTTATATAGCCCCCGAAGCAGCGGTTGTTATAACGGCGCAGCCCACATCGAGCCAAGTTGAAACGCTATCTATGCCACCCGTAGTACAAGGGGCACCGTTACCGATATCAGACCAAGCCGTGGTGGAGCAATTGCTGGCGCAGGCAGACCAGCTAAAAGTTCAGGGAAAGGCAGCTCAAGCGGTTATTCAGCTGCAAAGAGCCCAGCGTATCGCGCCTCGGGAACCTAAGGTTTACGCACGCTTAGCTGCCTTGCAGTTGTCTTTAGGTAAGGCGTCTCTTGCTGAACAGTTAGCCCTTAAAGGGTTAACCTTGGTGCCTAATAAAAACAGCTATCAGCATTACTTTTGGAAGTTGATTGGCGCTAGCCGAAGTCATTTAGGGGATAATAAAGGTGAAGCCAAGGCCATGGTGCAAGCCGAAAAATATAAATAGCCACCAAAGGTGAGTAAGGTTAGGCCATTCCATAACAAAACAAAGCTAGTATTAAATGACCATAGGCTAGCCACCATTAATCCAAAATAAAAACTCAACACAATGCAGCGTTTTTTAATGGCTTGGTCTGTAGATAGCGCGTTTTTGATTATTCTAAAAATGGTGTAAAGCAAAGCCAGCGTGCAGACAGTGAGGACGAATTCACCATAATTGGTGCCTGCTTCTGCCCTACGCATCAGTTCAAACAGGGCGGCCAAAGCTAGAAAGATACGCCCCCATGTGGCGCGCTGCCACTGCCAGCCAAGGGTTAAATCTAACAACACCAAAGCCATCATAGGAAAACCTACATACAAGTTGAGATTGTTACCAAGGATAGCCATCTCAGAGGCTATAAATGAGCTAAAAATGGGCGCGTTGGCAGTACATGCGTAAGCACCTAACCACAGGCAAAATGAGGCGGTTTTGTGCGCGTCCTGCCATATACGAAGGCGCCATAACAGCACGCCAAAGGTAATAAGGCTGGCCGCCAGTAGTAGATAAACAAAACTCAGCATGGGCTAAAGCTTTGCAAACGCATTCTCGGCTGCAGCTAATGTATGTACTAGTTCCGTATCACCATGTGCAGTAGAAACAAACCCAGCTTCAAAAGCCGAGGGTGCTAAGTACACACCTTCTTCGAGCATTAAGTGAAAGAAACGGCCAAATTTTTGTGCATCACAGGCCATGGTTTCCGCAAAGCAGGTCACCTGAGGTTGGTCGGTGAAGAATAAGCCAAACATAGCGCCCACTTGGCTAGTATGGAAAGGCACGTTGGCTGCTTCAGCTCGCTCTTTAAGGCCTGCCAATAGTTGGCTGGTGTAGCGAGTCAATTGCTCATAGACACCAGGCAGACTTATTTCATCTAGCATCACTAAGCCTGCGCTCATGGCCACAGGGTTGCCTGATAAGGTGCCTGCTTGATATACAGGGCCTAGTGGTGCAAGAGAGTGCATAACCTCACTGCGCCCGCCAAAGGCAGCTACAGGCATGCCGCCGCCAATTACCTTGCCTAAGGTGGTTAAGTCTGGCGCAATGTTATAAAGGCCTTGTGCGCATTGTGGGCCAACACGAAAACCGGTCATCACTTCATCAAAAATCAGTAGTGCGCCGCTGTCATCACAAGCTTCTCGTAAACACTGCAAAAACCCATCCGCTGGGGGAATGCAATTCATGTTGCCAGCTACTGGCTCTACAATAATGCAGGCAATTTGGTGGCCAATGGCTGCAAAGGTTTGTTTAACACTATCGCTGTCGTTATAGCTTAGGGTGATGGTATGTTCAGCGATGCTGTCTGGAACGCCAGGAGAACTAGGCACCCCCAGAGTGAGCGCGCCGGAGCCTGCTTTTACCAATAGTGAGTCTGAGTGGCCATGGTAGCAGCCTTCAAATTTAACAATCTTGTCACGTCCCGTGTGGCCGCGAGCAAGCCTAATGGCGCTCATGGTCGCTTCGGTGCCAGAACTCACCATACGCACCATGTCCATGTGTGGCAGCAGGCTGCATAATTTATCGGCCATCGCCGTTTCTACCCGTGTAGGTGCACCAAAACCTAAGCCATTTTCGATGCTCTTAGATACAGCGGCCAGTACCTTAGGGTGTGCATGCCCCAAAATCATAGGGCCCCAAGAACCCACATAATCTACGTATTGACGATCGTCTTCATCGGTTAGCCAAGCGCCAGACCCACGTTTAAAAAATAACGGATGGCCACCTACGCCTTTAAATGCGCGCACTGGAGAGTTAACGCCCCCCGGAATATGTTGTTGGGCGGCTTCAAATAGTTGGGCAGAAATAGGTGTTTGGTTAGACGGCATAAGGCACTCTTAACAAAGGACAAAAGCAAAATTTAGCTGCTATTATCCCCTGAAAACACCCTCGCCGCTAATCCTTTTGTGTGTATCGTAGGATTTCTTCTACCGGCAGTACGCCGATGATGCTGCCGTCAATATCAGTGATCAGGAGTTGCTGGTAATCACGTTTTTTGCATAAATCCCAGGCTTCCTTAAGGGTAGCTCTAGAGGAACAAAACCCAAAGGCTGGGGTTGGCTGCCCGGCCGCTTCCATCAAACCCTCTGCTAAATCCTCCTCTAGCTTGATCTGGCTTTGATGTAAAACGTGGTTAACTTCGTCGTCGCTACTGCTGATGATTAGCCAGTTAGTACCTCGGCCGACGGCTGATCGACAACCTGTAATATCGTCATTTTGGTGATGGCTTAAATCATCATGCATTAAGCTGGTGACGCCTTGATGATTTAATGCTTGAGTGATTGGGTTGGCTTGGTAATCTAAGCCTTGTTTGCGTAATATTTCAACAAAGACAGAGTCTTGTTTGAACAAATAACTGCAACTGATATTGGCGATAACAATGGTGGCCATGCCTGGTAAAATTATACCCGGGTTATGGGTTAGCTCCATAAGAGCGATCAGGGCGGCTAAGGGGGCTTGCAGTACCGCGCTCATCATTGCGCCCATGCCTAGCATGGCGTAGAAGCCAGCATCTGATGTGGGCCCGTCTAGTACGTAGCTACTTATATGGCCTAGGGCAGAACCTGCACATGCGCCCATAAGCAGTGTGGGCCCGATTAAGCCGATAGGCATGCCTAGGCCCACGCTAATGGCCGTAGCAAACAACTTAGCCAAAGCTAAAGCCACTAGCAAACCTAACGCATATTGCCCCTCAATAGCCATTAAAATGCTATCAGTACCCATGCCCATCACCTGAGGGACAAAGTAAGCCAGAGAGCCGGTAAAGGTGCCGGCTATTAGCATGCGAGCTAGGACCGGCTTAGCTGCAAAATTTTGTATGCTGGTGACCGTTTTGGTGAACAGAGCAGCAATAGCGCCCAGTACGACCCCGTAAACCAAAATAAGAGGCATTTCACCCATACTGACCATGCTTATATCGGGGGCCATGAAGGCCATCTCGGCGCCATACAGGTTGTTATGTAATAGGGTTGCGGTCACTGCTGCGATGATGACTGGTGTAAAACCCATGATACTGTATTCCAGCATCACTACTTCCATCGCAAAAATGACACCCGCCATGGGGGTATTAAACGAGGCTGCTATAGCGCCTGCGGTACCGCAACCCACCATAAGGCGTACGCTATTGTTGGGTAGGTGGAAAAAACTACCAATTTGAGAACTCACAGCAGAGCCTAGGTGTACGGCAGGGCCTTCGCGTCCGGCAGACTGGCCTGTTAAAATAGCGATGGAACCACCGATAAATTGTACTAAGGTGTTTTTAAGCGGCATTGTTCCTTGGTGGTAGGCCATGCGGGCCATGACATGTGCAACACCTGCTTTACGCTCATCGGGAGCAAATAGCATGAGCCAAAGGCCAATGAGCAAGCCACCAATAACGGGTAGTAAAAAGTACCAGAGAGGGTCTAAGTTTTCATAGCTTTCGGCGGTGCCGCCTGGGAGCCAATGTTCAAGGGGCATTTCAAATAAACTGCGGAACGCCACGATGATTAATGCCGCGGCTATGCCGCATACAAAACCAAGGCAACTGATTTGAGGTAGGGCGTCCGTATAAGCTAAGCGCCGTCGAAAGTGACTGGCCCCAAAGCGGGTAGGGTTTAGGCGCAACGCCAAATTTTTCTTAAAATTAAACATAGGCTAAGACTCGTTAATGCGTTATTTTATTGTTATAAATACGAGCGGCGATTAAAGCAGTCTACATTAGAATTTGCGCTACTGCACACGCAGATAACAGCAGTGATCTAGTTTGACTGTTTGTTGTAGTGAGTACATAGGTTAAACTGTAATCACTTATAGGGTATCAGTACAAACGCTAGGCTAGGAATATTGAAGCATGGATAAAAAATTTGGCTTAGACGAATTTATTGGTCTTACAATCAAATCAGCCCGCAAGGCAGCGGGTTTAAAAATTGTCGATGTGGGCCAAATGTCCGGCATAAGTCAAGGCATGATCAGTAAAATTGAAAATGCGCAAGTTTCACCTAGTTTGGATTCACTTAACCGCTTATGTGATGCCATAGGCATACCTATATCTCAACTGTTGAACAACTATAACCGAGCAGAAGGGGATGCGCACTTTACTAAATCCGGAGAAGGCTTAGAGGTAGTTAGGCGGGGTACTGATAAGGGGCACGAGTATCGCTTATTGAACTACCAGCGTGGTGGCACACGCAATTTTGAACCATTTTTGGTAACCATGGACGATCTTGCTGAGGTGTTTCCTTCCTTTTCTCATCCAGGGGAAGAGTTTGTATATATCCTTGAAGGTTCACTTGCTTATCGTCATGGCAATCATATTTATCAACTAGAAGTGGGTGACAGTTTAACCTTTGAGGGTCATATTCCCCACGGACCAGAGCAGCTTCACAGTGTTCCTGTGAAGCTATTGTCATTCATTAACTATTCGGGTCATTAATGGGCCCAGAGGCTCGGTGTGCCTATAACCCATGGGTTAGAATTTTTGCCCTGGGATCCAATTAGTGCCTACAAGGGGTACTTTGGCCATGGCCGCTGATTCCACCGTTAATGCCACCATGTCTTCAGGCTCTAAGTTGTTGAGGTTGCTCTTGCCACAGGCGCGCGCTAGGGTTTGTGCTTCTAAAGTGAGTACACGGATATAATTAGCTAACTTACGCCCGCCATCAACGGGGTTCAACCGTTGAGCAAGCTCTGGGTCTTGAGTGGATATGCCAGCCGGATCCTTGCCTTCGTGGTAGTCATCATAAAAACCTGCAGCCGAGCCTAATTGTTTAAACTCGTCATCATATTTAGGGTCGTTACAGCCCAAAGCAATTAAGGCCGCAGTGCCAATTGCAACTGCGTCAGCACCTAAGGCCATACATTTCGCTACATCTGCGCCATTACGAATACCTCCAGACACGATAAGCTGAACTTTGCGATGCATACCCATGTCTTGTAAGGCCTGCACTGCTTGTGGTATTGCTGCCAAGGTGGGTATTCCAACGTGCTCAATAAAAACTTCTTGGGTTGCAGCAGTGCCACCTTGCATGCCGTCTACCACCACTACATCAGCTCCAGCTTTTACTGCCAGCTTAACGTCATAGTAGGTTCGTGTTGCGCCTATTTTAATATAAATGGGGATTTGCCAGTCGGTGATTTCCCTTAGCTCTTGAATTTTAATGGCCAGGTCATCGGGTCCAGTCCAATCGGGGTGGCGACAAGCAGAACGTTGATCGACGCCCTTAGGTAACGTGCGCATACCAGCTACACGGTCGGTTATTTTTTGGCCTAATAACATACCACCGCCACCAGGTTTGGCACCTTGCCCTAGTACTATCTCAATGGCATCGGCTTTACGTAGGTCATCTGGGTTCATACCATAACGAGAGGGCAGGTATTGATACACAAGCTTGTCGGACTGACCACGTTCTTCTGGGGTCATGCCCCCATCGCCGGTGGTGGTTGAGGTTCCTACAGCAGAAGCCCCTCTGCCTAAAGCCTCTTTAGCATTAGCAGACAAGGCGCCGAAACTCATACCTGCAATGGTTACGGGGGTGTCGATAATGATGGGTTTTTTAGCAAATCGAGTACCTAAAACCACTTTAGTTTCACAGGCTTCACGATAACCTTCTAGCGGGTAGCGTGACATGCTAGCTCCTAGAAACAGTAGATCGTCAAAATGTGGTAGCTTGCGTTTGGCACCAAAACCACGAATATCATATATTCCAGTTTCTGCTGCACGACGAATCTCTGCCATGGTAACGCGGTCAAAGGTGGCCGATTCTCGTAAATGATCTTGGGGTTTATTATTGTTCATGGGACTGATTTCCTAATAAGCGTTGTCAACTTTAAAGTTATATAGCTGTCTTGCGGAGCCGTAGCGCTTGAAGTGAGTGGGATCTTCATCAGCACCCGCACGATGCAACAGTTGCTTGAGTTGTTTGAGGTGTTTTTCTGTAACGGGTTTTTCGACACAATCCGCCCCTAAAGACCGCACCTTACCCTTAACAAATATCACTGTTTCGTAGAGTGAGTCACCTAAGGCTTCGCCGGCATCACCACATACAACTAGGGTTCCGGCTTGAGCCATGAAACAGCTCATGTGGCCTACATTGCCTTTGACAACTATGTCGATACCTTTCATTGAAATGCCGCAACGTGCGCCGGTGTTGCCATCGACCACTAGCAGCCCACCGTGGGCTGTGGCCCCCGCCGCAGAAGAGGCATCTCCTTTAATATGTACGGTGCCAGACATCATATTTTCTGCCACCCCCTGGCCGGCATTACCGTGTACGGTGACATGGGCATGTTGATTCATGCCGGCACAAAAATAGCCCACGTGGCCTTGAATGTTGACCACAAGTTTTTGATTGAGACCACAAGCAATATTGTGTTGGCCACTGGTTTCACTAATGTCCCATTGATCTTCTATCAGGTCCTTGGATTGGTCGTGTAAAAGCTGATTCAGCTCTCGCACACTATGTTCTGCTAAGTTAATTGACTGCATGTCATCTCCAATAGAACTCACTATTTTGGTTGTGTTAGTGGTTGTCGCGCTGCCACGAATAGATGGTTGCTGGTTCTGGTTCCCAAATACGGGCTTGGTCTATATTTGGTAGGCTGGTTAACGCTTGGTATTCAGAGGCCATGGCAACATAATCTTCGGTCTCCGCTAACACCGCGGGTTTACAGGCGATGGGATCACGGATTACTGCAAAACCATCGTGAGTGCCTATTGCTAAGGTATAAAAACCATCGAGGTCCTTCAGCGCATGTTGCAAAGATTCATCGAGAGTATCGCCTTGGTCCATGCGCCAAGTAAGATAACCAGCCGCTACTTCGGTATCGTTTTCGGTTTTCATGTGGTAACCGTGATAGGCAAGTTCGGTGCGTAGGCGGTTGTGATTGGAAAAAGAACCGTTATGCACCAAGCATAAGTCTTGACCTGTAGAGAAGGGATGCGAACCTTCTAGAGTCACCGCAGACTCTGTTGCCATACGGGTGTGGCCAATGATGTGGCTACCCTTCATGGTCGTTAAATTAAAGTCCGAACTGATCTCCGCAGGCAGGCCAACGGCTTTCAGGATCTCTATGGATTGTCCCGCGCTTAGCAGTACAACCTCAGGTGCATGGGATGAGAAGTACGCGCTGGAAGTTTGGGCATCAGCAGCGATTTTAAATACCGCCGCGTGATGATTACGAACAAACTCCACCGATACTGCTAACTGGGTTTGAGCGCGGTGGGCCAATGCGTCCCAATCGTATGCAAGATCATGGTGACGTAACGTGAGTTTGGTGGATCCGTCGGGCACTTGATCACCATAGATGGCAAAACCAGCACTGTCCGGCCCGCGGCCCGTCATGGCCTCCAACATAGGCGCAAACATGCTACCAATTTGATTTTCTAAACTTCGGTTTTTTAGGTAGAGGCCTACAATTCCGCACATGGGTTGTTCCTTTTGGTTACATATTGAGACCTTTGCACGGTATGAGTACCGACACAAAATGGCTAAAATAATTCGAGATAACGTTTGCGCTCCCACTCGGTAACATAGCGGCAATATTCAATCCACTCATCGCGTTTAAGCTTGATAAATTCATTACATATTTCTGGGCCTATTAGGTCGATCAGTTGGGTGTCGGCCTCCAGTGCATCGATGGCCTCACCTAAGTTTTGTGGCAGCAGGTCTATACCTGCTGCAATACGTTGATCGTTAGATAGATTGTATAGATTTATATTTTGGGCGGCACCCGGGTCTAACTTACGGTCAATGCCATCCAAGCCTGCGGCGATGATAGCTGCATGTACTAAATACGGGTTGCATGAAGAATCAGGTAGGCGATACTCCAAGCGTCCGTATGGGATGCGCACCATGGCAGAACGATTGTTGTCTCCGTAACAAATGTAAGCAGGTGCCCATGTTGCTCCAGATGCCGAACCTCCTACCACTAATCGTTTATATGAATTCACTGTGGGTGCCGATAAAGCACACAGGGCTCTGGCGTGGTGCAATAAACCTGCCATAAAGTGATACGCCATAGACGATAAACCCATACCACTAGGATCATTGTCATCACAAAAAAGATTGTTGCCCTCGGGGTCTGTAATAGATAGATGGAAGTGCATGCCATTACCAGCACGATCTGCAATTGGTTTAGGCATAAAAGAGCAGACCATACCCATGTCGTGGGCAATTTCTCCAGCGGCCATACGTACAAATGTAAAACGGTCGGCTGAGGTCAAAGCATCACTATAAGTATAGTTAATTTCAAACTGACCATTAGCGTCTTCGTGGTCGATTTGGTAGACATCAAAGTTTACTGCTTGTAACGCACCGACTAAGGTTTCTAAATATTTCCTTGAGCGCGACAACCCTTTATAGTCGTAGCAAGGTTTGTCCAATGTGTCGGATTTATCGACTAGAGCAACCCCTTGGTTCTCACTCCGAGCAAATAATGAGAACTCTGGTTCGAGGCCGGTATTTAAAGTCCATTGTCTGCGCTGTAACTTTTCGACCTGTTTTTTTAATACTACTCTACTGTCATATGGGTACGGCTCACCATTGACATAGCCATCACACACGATGCGTGCATAACCAGGTTGCCATGGCACAATGGAAAGGGTATCTAGGTCGCCGCGGGCCATGAAGTCTGGACCATGAGGTTCCATGCCTAGGCCGTTAACAGCGAAACCAGCAAAACCGGCGCCCTTCGTGACGACGTCAACAAGATTTGCAGCCGGTACTGATTTGGTTTTGGCGACGCCATGTATATCGACAAACTGAGCTAGGACAAAGTTAATATCATTATCAGATAAAAACTGTTCGGCATTAGTGATCATTCCAGTCTCCTTGGTGCATAGTATCTAAGGGTTAATGGTATTATTAGAGACCTTTGCACAAAGCAGACACCAAGATGAAATGGTTAAAATTAGCCTACTTTTCATCGGAAAACTTGGCAATAGCTAGCTATTACCAGTGTTTCCCGCCCAATCAGACTGATTTTTCCTCATTTCCCTTTTGTCGCCGCTTTATGCAAAGATCTCTATTAGAATAATGTTTTCCTGGCGGGAATATTTCTTGAGGGTATCAGATATATTTCCTTGTGGGAATATTTATTTCACGACAATGGGTGGTTATCAGAAACATTTTTGTGAGTGTAAAGCTGTGGATATAAATCCTCCGAGTTTATGGGCAATCGAGGGTTGGTCAAAAATTATTCTTATGTGGTATTTTACTTTGGCTCTTAGGGCACTATCATAGGGGTATGGAAACTAAAAAATAATGTCACTATATATGGGCCCCTTGTGAAAAAAATAGCTATCGTTGGTGGCACTGGTTATACCGGTGTTGAATTGTTACGTCTTTTGGCGCGCCATCCTCAGGTTGAAGTGTGCGCTATTACGTCTCGTTCTGAAGCGGGTAAGGCGGTGTCTGATATATACCCCAGCTTACGAGGTGAATACGATCTTGCTTTTACCGAACCAACCACCCAAACATTGGCGCAAGCGGATCTAGTATTCTTTGCTACACCCAATGGTGTGGCCATGAAGCAAACGCGAGAACTATTGGCTGCAGGTACTAAAGTTATTGACTTGGCTGCCGACTTTCGTATTCAAGATATTGACGTGTGGTCTCAGTGGTATGGCATGGAGCATGAGTGTTCTGAGTTGGTGGCACAGGCGGTCTACGGTTTGCCTGAGGTCAACAAAGAGGTTATTGAGAAGGCTGATTTAGTAGCTAACCCTGGATGTTATCCAACCGCAGTGCAGCTGGGTTTGTTGCCTCTCATTGAACAAAGCTTAATAGATACAGACTATATTGTTGCAGACTGTAAATCTGGTGTCAGTGGCGCTGGACGTGGTGCTGCAGTGGGTAGTTTGATGTGTGAAGCGGCCGACAGTTTTAAGGCATATGGGGTGGCAGGGCATCGTCACTTGCCTGAAATTAAAGAGCGCCTTGCGTTGGCTCATGGCGCACCTGTTGGGGTTACCTTTGTACCTCATCTTGTGCCTATGATTCGCGGTATCCATGCCACTTTATACGCTCGCTTGAATCAAACATCTACTTCATTGGAAAGTATTCAGGCATTGTTTGAGGCGCGCTATCAGGATCATCCTTTTGTCGATGTCATGCCGTTAGGCAGTCACCCAGAAACTCGTAGCGTAAGAGGTTCTAATATATGTCGCATCGCTTTGCATCGGCCTCAAGGTGAAGATACTCTAGTCATTTTATCTGCTATCGATAATCTGGTGAAGGGTGCGGCTGGCCAAGCGATTCATAACATGAACTTAATGCTGGGGTTGGAAGAAACTGCGGGTTTAGATGTTGTACCGCTATCGCCATAGTGTTTGGCACCATAATAATTGGCGCCTGATATATTGCCTGAGCAAGTTGCGCTTAATACTTGACTAAAATACTAGGTTAAGCGCATAATCCCCACAAATACTCACCTGCCTAGGTTAGTTTAGAGAGCATTATGGCCGATATACAAGTAAACGATCCTACCGACACTATTCCACCAGCAATGGGCTTTACTAATGCTGCGGCGAAAAAAGTTAGCCATTTGATGGAAGACGAAGATAATGACGAGCTACGGTTGCGTGTATATGTAACGGGCGGCGGCTGCTCAGGCTTTTCTTACGGCTTTACCTTTGATGATAAAGTAGCAGAAGATGATACTCAGATTGAAAATGGCGAGGTCACTATGGTAGTGGACGCCATGTCGGTTCAATACCTCATGGGTGCCACGGTAGATTACAAAGAAAGTTTACAAGGTTCGCAATTCTCTGTCACCAATCCTAATGCAACCACCACTTGTGGCTGTGGTTCTAGCTTCTCCATATAAGCCTACTAATTAGACGCCAATGGACTGCCTAGCCGGTATGACTCGAGCTGGGCTAAAATGGCACTCGCCACAGGTTTGAATTCTACCATCTGCTTTTTGTTGAGGGGTTGTACGTTAGGGAACTTCACTTTGAGTGGGTTTTTGTGTACACCGTTCGAGCGGAATTCATAATGTAAATGCGGGCCGGTGACTAGGCCGGAAGAACCGATATAACCAATAATTTGCCCTTGTTTCACGCGGCTACCTTTTCTCACCTTACTATTGTACTTTGACATGTGTGCATACAAAGTGGTGTAAATTCCGGCGTGTTGTAAGATGATCGTGCGGCCGTAGCCCCCTTTAGTACCCCTCCAGATCACTTTGCCATCGCCAGATGCTTTGATCGGTGTGCCTGTGGCTGCAGCGTAGTCTACACCTCTGTGAGGTCGGCTTGTTTTAAGAACCGGGTGTTTGCGGTTTGGATTGTACTTGGAGCTAATGCGGAAGAAGTCTACGGGGCTGCGTAAAAATGCTTTACGCATGCTGTACCCTTTAGGCGAATAATAATTACCGTCACTGTGGCGAATAGCGTTAAATACTTCCCCTCGATTAATAAATTGTGCCGCTAAGATGTTCCCTTCACCGATGATTTTTTCATCGAGGAATTTTTCCTCGTAGATGAGTGAAAACTGGTCCTGTTCACGAAGATCCAGTGCAAAATCGATATCCCAGCCAAAGATATTTGCCAGTTCCATCAGCTTTTTCTGGCTTAAGCCGGCACTTTGGCCGTCTACAAATAAGGAATTATTGATCACGCCTTGTACAAAGTGAGTGTCAATTTGGGCTTCACGGGTAATGCTTTCAGCCTTAAAGTGGCCAGCTTCTTGGCGGGTGATAATCGTTCTTTCTAGGGGGTTTTTGATGTGACGAACTTTTTGTAACTGTCCGTCAGTTATCACAAAGTCCAAAGTGTCTCCCGGGAATAGGGTGCGCAAGGAATTGGACTTGTTGGTGGCTTTATCTACCTTGTATACATCTTGCGCTGATAATCCTATACGTTGGAATAATGTGCTGAGACTGTCGCCAGACTCCACTGTAACAGAAGTCCACTTATCAATATTTTCCGTGGTCGGCGGTTGTGCTGGGGCTTGGGGGCTTGCAGCTTGCAGTTTTAGGCTTAAATCGAGCGGTTGGCTAGTGCTTGTATTGGCCTTTGTGTCAGCGGCGGTGTTGGTAGTGTTGGTAGTGTTAGAACCAGACCAAAACCCGATGGCGAACATTGCCAAAAGTAACACAAGTAGTATTGGCAAATAGGGTTTTGGGAAGTGTAGGAAAAGTTTGGGAAGGATTGTCATAGAGCGCTATTATTAAAAACTTAAACAAGAGAATGGCGATAGCGGCCAATGATAACACGACTGACGGGCAAAAATAGCCTGTTTTACGCCAAGTTCTGTGCCTGTAACTGTAGGTGAGTGCTTTTCTATTGCCCCTGAATCGGGCTAGAATGTACGGTTTTCCGGTTCATGCCATTGATTGGCCGCAAGACTGGTTCCAATAAATTAAATAATTGCACAAATAAGCGACTTACTATGACTGCTGTAGACACCAACTTACTCGCCGATTTACAAATGCGCGGATTGGTTCATCAAATGACCTCCCCTGAAGACCTTGCGCAGCACTTGCTAGAGCCACGGGTACTCTACTGCGGGTTTGATCCCACCGCCGATAGTTTGCATATTGGTAGTTTAGTTCCCTTGTTAGTGTTGCGACGTTTTCAGCAGGCAGGGCACAAGCCGTTGGCCTTGGTGGGGGGCGCTACGGGAATGATCGGGGACCCAAGTTTTAAGGCCCAAGAGCGAAAGCTCAATACTGTTGATATTATCAATCAATGGGTAGATCGCCTTAAGGCGCAAGTGTCCGCGTTTATTGAATTTAATGACCAAAGTAATAGTGCGCAGGTGGTCAATAACTACGACTGGACCAAAGATGTAGATATCCTCACATTTTTACGAGATGTGGGTAAGCATTTTTCCGTCAGCGCCATGATTCAGAAAGAATCGGTAAAGCAGCGTTTAGAGCGTGACGGCGAAGGTATTTCCTTTACCGAGTTTGCTTATATGATTTTGCAGTCGTTCGATTTTTCCGAGCTCTACAAACAGTACAGCTGCAGTTTGCAAATAGGGGGTAGTGATCAGTGGGGTAACATAACCGGTGGTGTTGATTTAACTCGCCGCCAGCATCGTGCCCAGGTGTTTGGTTTAACGTTGCCCTTGGTTACAAAATCTGATGGTACTAAGTTTGGTAAAACCGAAAGTGGCACCATTTGGCTAGATACCAAGAAAACGTCGCAGTATGCGTTTTATCAGTTCTGGATCAATACCGCCGACGCCGACGTTTATAAATTCCTACGTTTTTTTACCTTCTTAACTGAAGCGCAGATGGTTGCCATTGAAGAGCAAGATAAGGCAGCGCAGGGTAAACCTCAGGCGCAAAGTGTTTTAGCAGCCCAGGTGACGCGTTTGGTTCATGGTGAAGAAGGTTTACAGGCCGCCTTAAGGATCAGTCAGTCACTTTTTTCTGGGCAGCTTGAACAATTGACTAAGGAAGATTTACAGCAGCTTTACCTAGATGGTATGCCAGCTTCAAAGACCAGCGAGAATAGCATGACGTTGGTTCAGCTATTGGTTGATTCTGGGTTGGCTAAGTCTAATAAGATGGCGCGAGAATTTATTGGTAATAATGCCGTCAG
>JBLHQO010000018.1:0-17285 GCA_047625285.1 Oceanospirillaceae bacterium | reverse complement strand
GACATCCAACCAATATTTAGGCAGTTAACTCTTATGCGGTCACGCATCAAGGCGTGTGCGGCATTACGGGTGAGGGTGTTGAGGCCACCTTTGGAGGTGCAGTAAGCAGTTAGCATAGGCATGCCTGCGTAGGCGGCGATGGAACCGATGCTCACGATGGTGCCGTCTGTGCCTGTAATACGCATTAACTTTGCTGCTTCTTGGATAAGAAAGAAGGGGGCTCGCACATTAATGTTCATAATGCGATCGTACAGCTCAGGAGAGGTGTCTAATATCGTGCCACGGGCAGACAAACCTGCTACGTTAACGAGAATGTCTAACTGCCCAAAATGCTCTTTAGCAGCCTCTATGACGCGCTTAGGCGAGTTAACGTCGGCTAAATCGGCAGTGACAAAGTGAACTTCGCATGAAGGGTGCTGCTGTTGAATTGCCTTAGCTACAGCCTGGCCCTTATCCGTTTGCCGGCCACACAATATAAGGCCTTTGGCGCCTCTTTCTGCAAATAGGCGCGCAGTGGCAGCGCCTAGGCCTTGGCTGCCACCTGTGATGACTGCAATTTTGTTGTTTAGACCGGTTAATTGTGCCATGAACGGATGTCCTGCGGGTTGAATTGCCTTAGTTTAATAACCTTGCTACTGGCCTAGTTATTGGCCAAGTAGAGCAATCATTTTATCGGCTTCTTGGCTCACTTCAGGAATAATGCTCTTCATTATGGTAAGCCGGTCAAATAAGTTTGGGTCGGCGGCAAGGGTATTGCGCAACGACTGGCCAAAACGTTGTCGCAGGCATGTGCCTATGTTGAACTTACATACATTACCCTGGGCTAGCTTTTGTATATCAGTGGTTTTTACACCGCTGGTGCCATGGATCACTAAGGGCATGTTTAAGGCCGTTTGTAGCTCGTTAAAGCGGGCAAAATCGATATCCACAAAGGTGTTTTCCAAGCGATGTACATTACCCACAGAAACAGCAATGACATCAGGCTTGGCCTGTTTTAACATCATCATGGCTTCGTTGATATCGGTGAGTTCAGATTTAATATGATCGCGGCCACTGGCGTAGGGCACTGAGCCCACTTCGGCCTCCACCGACACTCCCATCTTCTTAGCATGGGCCACAACTTGCTTCACCCCAGCAATATTTTCCTCAATGGGCAATTGTGAACCGTCGTACATCACCGAGGTAAAGCCTGCATCTATGGCTTTGAGTACCGTAGGAATATCATAGTTATGGTCTAAATGAAGACACACTGGCACCTTGGCACTCATTGCTAGAGGCTTAAGCATACCGATAATATGATCCAACGGCATAAACAGTGTCATGTCTAAGTTAACGGCCAGAATAACCCCTGCATTGCGAGCTTCTGCCGCCGTTACAACAGCAAGCGCATCTTCGTAGCCAAATACATTAAAGCAAGGTACAGCGTAGCCATTCTTTAAGGCGGGCTGCATTAGGTCTGTTAAATTAACTATCATGGCAGCCTACTTAAACTTACTGATCATGTCTTTCATACCGGGGATAGTTTCCAGTTGATAGATATGTTCAGGATGAAAATTTTGGTGTAATGGGCGTTGCGACAAGCCCCCTAAAATAGTGAAGTAGTACATTTCGTAGCCTGGGCCTGCTACGCACGGGTGATAACCTTTTTCTATTTGAATAGTAGAACTATTGCGAATATGGTAAACGTCGCCCATATCTTCGCCTTCTTGGGTAATAAACTGGGCGCCAAAGCCGTGCTCCGGATTAAAACGGAAGTTATATACTTCGTCATGGCGTGTTTCTGTAGGTAACGTATCAGTATCGTGTTTGTGAGGTGGAAAGCCAGACCAGCCTCCAGCGCCCACGGTAAATAATTCGCTCACCAGCAACCGGCCCACTTTTCCTGCTTGAGCTTTACCTAATATGTGTTTGATCTTGCGATGGGTTTTAGTGTCATCAGAACCATATTGAACGGGGTCTATGTCGGCTTCACGAACCACAAATGGCTCATACACTTCGTCATGTTTTGCGCCAGAGATAAAGATTTCAGCTGCGTCGCTGACACAGGTAAAACTAACCTCAGTGCCAACGGGCACATAGACTCCTTCAGGCTCGCCTTGCCAAATGTGCATGCGTTTGCCTACTGCTTCATAGTGCTGGCCAGCTACATTGACGTCAATGCTGCCGGTGGCAGGTACTAAACAGGTTTCGTAACCGTCTATTTTTGAGGTAAATGATTCACCTTTAGTGAGTTTAACAATGTTGAAATAACACAACGGTGTTTTATCGTCATCACAGTCGACAATGGCTTTGTTGTGGTTATCATGAGGTGGGATATGCATATATTAACTCCTAGTAAACTTGTCGCTAACACCAGTTGGCAGCTGGTGTCATAGTGGTAGATTGTTGCATTAGGTTAATTTGTTCTGCGTTGGGCATCGCACTGGCACAACCGCGTTGTGACACTACGATGGCAGCGGCAGCACTGCCGCACGCAATCGCTGCTTGCCAGTTGTGATGGCTATTATAGTGGTGTACCAGATTGCCCAAAAACGCATCCCCAGCACCATAAGGTTTAAGTGGTGTTACTGGATAAACACCCGTATCAAGGCGCTGGCCCTGGCTAAACAAACTAGCGCCATTACCACCGCGCTTGAGCACAATAGTTTGCGCTGAGTTGGGTGAATTAGCTTTTTTAATGTAGTCTTCTAACTCATCTGTAAGCACCGCAAATTCTTCTTCATTACCAATCACTACATCTGCATGTTGGGCAGCAAGGCTGTAAATAGCCCTAGTCGTTTGTAGATTGGGCCAATTCCATGAACGGTAGTCTAAGTCTAGCCATACTTTGCAACCGGTGCTTTGAGCCTGTTGCATTATCGTTAGGGTAGTTGTAAGTGACGGTTCTGAAATGAGCGAGGTGCCGGTAACAACTAGGTTGTTACTGTTTGCCACAGCTTTTTGCATAGCACTTGTCAGTTGCAGTTGTAAGTCGGCAGCATCGTTGCGATAGATTACTACCTCGCAATCTGTCGGTCTTACTTCTGCAATAGCAAGGCTGGTGCGGCTGTTGCCTTGACTAGTTTGTAACAATTCATCACTCACATGGTATTGCTCTAGTCGTTGGCGCACAAAATGGCCAATAGAGTCGTCTGACACGGCCGATAATAATGCTACCTTTGCACCAGCGCACCCCATAGCGGCAGCAATATTACCCCCAGAACCACCCATGTCGGCACTAAAGCCTTGGGCGTCACGAGTTTTACCGCCATCAAAATGGGGGTATAAATCGAGTCCTGCACGGCCTAGCACCAGAGCGTGCCAGGTTTTTTCAGGGTTAGAGTGAGCCTGGTCTGTCATGTTATTTTACGTCCGTCCAATGGCCACTCATGGCCGAACGATCAATGGCGTCCATCACCTTTTCTATTTTTAATCCATCAGCAAAACATGGCCAAGTTTGGCCACCTTCATCTATGCTGGTAAGTAGTTGGTTTAGCTCACAAGCTTTAACATCAATATAGCCCAAACTATGGCCAGCATTGGGCAAGAAAGCATCATAGGGTTTGTGATAAGGGCCCGATAGAATGGTACGAAAACCTTGTTGGCGCGGGTCGTCAGAGCGAGTATAGAGCTGAAGTTCGTTAAGGCGTTCTTGGTCAAAGCGGATCATGCCTTGCGAGCCGTGAACTTCCCAGCTTAAACCACACTTGCGCCCCCAAGCCACCCGGCTTACTCTCAAAGTGCCTTTGATACCACTGTTAAAGCGAGCAATGGCCATACACACATCGTCGTTGTCTACAGTTTTACGGGTGTTCGTTTTGGGGTCGTGTCGGTCGGGATAAACAATGTCATATTCACCTACTACACTGCTAATGTCACTACCAGTCATGAAGTGGGCTACGCTCACTAGGTGGCACATTACGTCGGCATTGGCACCAGTGCCGGATAACTCACGGTTCATACGCCAGCTGTATGGCCGGTCTGGGTCGGCTTCGTTGTCTACGTCGTAGACTCCAAAGAAACCTGTCACTTCACCAATAACACCTTCATTAATCATGTCACGAGCTGCGTGTACTAAAGGGTTTTGGGTGTAGTTGTAACCAACAATCGTTTTTTGTTCACTAGCTGCTGCTGCATCTACCATAGCTTGGGAGTCGGCCAAGTTGGTGGACATCGGTTTTTCACACCAAACATGTTTGCCAGCTGCTAGGGCGGCGATGGCAATTTCTTTGTGGATGGAGTTAGGTACACAAATAGAGATTAGGTCGACCTTGGGGTCATTAACCACCTCCATATAATTGGTAGTACAACGGGCAAAGCCCATTTCTGCTCGCTTGGCTTCAGCAATTTGTGGATTTTGATCACACACCATTTCTAAACGGGGGCGCAAATTACCACCAAAAGCAGTACCTGCTGAAGCATATGCAATGGAGTGAGCTTTACCCATAAAAGCGGTGCCAATAACACCTATCCCTATTTCTTTCATATCTTGGTCTCTAAAACCCTAATGGGCTATGTAATAACACTATGTTGAATTAACGGTTGCCGTTGTTGTTATTGCGATACTGGTCTGCGACCACTGCTGCAACAATGATAATGCCTTTAACAATATTGGTGTAGAAGGAGCCAATACCCAAAAAGGTAAAGCCAGATGTGATTACACCCAAAATACACACCCCAATAATGGTGCCAGTGATCCGCCCTTTGCCACCCATTAGAGAGGTGCCACCAATCACCACTGCGGCAATCGCATCCAGTTCGTAAAGCATACCTGCGCCAGACTGCGCAGTAAGGGTGCGTGAGGTCTCCACTACTGCTGCTAAACCATATAGGCCGCCAGCTAAGGTATATACCAATAACTTATGGGCTCTGATATTGATACCAGCCACACGTGCTGCCTGCTCATTTGAACCAATGGCATAGGTGTAGCGACCGTAACGGGTGTAGCGCAACAAAAAATGAAACGCCATAGCGGTGGTTAAAAAAATGATCACTGGAATAATGCCACTGCCTAAAATGGCGTAGTCGTCAATAAAGAAGCTCACCTGGGAACCACTGGTGTACCAGCGGGCCAGACCACGCGCAGCAACCAACATACCTAAGGTGGCGATAAATGGTGGGATGCCCGAATAAGCAATTAAACCACCATTCACCCCTCCCAAAATAAACCCCATCAAAATGCCGGCAAATATGGGCACTAATACCGGCATATCGGTTAAGGCAGGGTACACGGCCCGAGTATAGTCGGAGGTTTGTGCCAAACTTGCCGCTACCATACCAGTAAAAGCCAGCATCGAACCGCTAGATAAATCAATGCCAGCCATGATAATGATTTGGGTAACGCCTATGGCAATAATGCCAATAATAGACATTTGCAAAATGATAATGGTAAGGCGTTGGGTGTTAAAAATAAAACTTTGCCCAGCAATAAACCAGCCAAGAATTTCAAAAATAAGGGCAGTGCCAAGTAACACCATTAAAATACTGATATCTTTAGGGAGCCAGTCTTTCCAGCTCTTTTCAGTCTTGTAGCCACCCGTGGATGAAGAAGTCATGGTAATGTCCTTGTTATGCGCGGGAGCGTTGTTTGGCTTGGCGGCGTTGATCAAGCATTACGGCGCCAACAATAATCATGCCTTTAACAATTTCTTGGTAGTAGAAATCGATACGCAAAAAGGTGAAGCCAGATGTAATGACGCCTAAAATACACACTCCAATGACAGTGCCAGAGATGCGACCACGGCCACCAAATAAAGAGGTACCACCGATCACTACCGCAGAGATAGCATCCAATTCATACATGGTTCCCATGCCTGATTGAGCGATTGTAGCGCGTGCACACATTACTACCCCAGCCAATCCCGACAAAGAACCAGCAATGGTATACACCATTATTTTGTGTCGCCGCACATTAATGCCTGCAACACGAGCGGCCTTTTCGTTAGAGCCTATCGCGTAGGTGTGTTTACCATATACGGTATGCTTCAATATGAGGTGGAAGATTACCGCCACAACAAAAAATACCAATACTGGCCAGGCCCCAGATCCAATCACAGTAAAAGAATCAGACAATGAATAGACTGGTTGACCTTCGGTGTAAATTACAGCAACAGCACGCGCGGTAACTAACATACCTAAGGTGGCGATAAAGGGAGGGATACCGGTATAGGCCGTAATGGAACCGTTAATCCAGCCACAAGCAGCACCTACCGCTAATCCTACAGCGATAGGAATAATAATAGGTAAACCCAAAAATTGTGGAAATATGGGGGCGAAGGCGTCTACTGATTGGGCGAAACTTGCGGCTACCATGGCTGACAACGCCAATACAGCGCCACCCGAAAGGTCTATGCCCGAGGTAATGATGACTTGCGTTACCCCTACGGCTATGATGCCGAAGATAGATACCTGCAAAATAATGATTTCTAGGCGCTGTAGATTGCCCAAAAAACTTTTACCTATAAATAGCCAACCAAGCACTTCAAATAATACCGCTATACCAATAAACACAGCAAAAATGCTGGCCTCAGCGGGGAGGTTCTCTCGCTTAAACATGATCACCTCTTAAATGTAGCTAGCTTTTTCGTGAACACCGCCCTGCATGCCGGTAATCATGGAAACAATTTCATTACCGTCAGTTTCAGATGCAATCACTTCACCAACTATGCGCCCACGACGAAAGACCCAGATTTTGTCAACTAAATTAAATACTTGGCGTAGATTATGGCTGATGAGAATGAGCGGCACACCCTGGTCTTTTAAACCACGAATAATGTTTTCTACTTGAGTGGTTTCCTGTACGCCAAGAGCGGCTGTGGGTTCATCCATAATAATGAGCTTGGATGCGAAGCTAGCAGAGCGGCTAATGGCCACACACTGGCGTTGACCACCGGACATGTCGCCCACGTGGTTACTTAAATTGGGGATCTTGATTGCTGTTCTTTCTAATACTTCCTTGGCTTTTCGCATCATTTTTTTTTCATCAAGAATGCTAAATGGTCCGAACTTGAAGAGTAACTCTTCACGGCCTAAAAATAGGTTTGAAGGAACGTCTAAATCATTACATAAGGCTAAGTCTTGAAATACAGACTCTATGCCTGCTTCTCGCGCTTCTAAAGGCGAGTTAAATTCGACGCGTTTGCCTTCGAAAAAAATATCACCTGAGGTGGGCTGTTCTACCCCGGTAATTTGGCGCACGAAAGTAGATTTTCCTGCACCGTTGTCGCCTACAATAGCAACGTGCTCACCTTTTTTGAGAGTGAAATTGGCTTCTTCTAACGCATGCACGCCGCCATAACGTTTGGTGAGATTGTCTGTGCGTAGAATGATGTCGTCTTGGTTGTTCATAGTGTTCTCTAAAGGCACTGTAAGCTAAAAAATTAAAGGTATAACTAAAAACCTCCGGAGTATATCCAGAGGTTTTTTGGTTACTAAGGCATTAAGGTTTAGTTAGCGCCCATGTAATCTGCCATGTTAGAAGGGGTTACCAATTCAAAAGGAATAGTAATTGCATTTGGTAGAGATTCACCGTTAATCGCAGCGATTGCAGCGTCGATACCACCTGTTGCTTGGCCAGCAGCATTCTGGAATACCGTTACATCCAGTTCACCTGCTTTCATCGACGCTAGCGCGTCAGCAGTTGCGTCTACACTACCAATAAGTACATCATCCATGCTGATACCAGCATTTTTGAAGGCTTGAACAGCGCCTAGTCCCATTTCATCGTTGTTAGCAAATACAATATCAATCTTCATACCAGAACTTAACCAGTTAGACACGATGTCGTTGCCTTTAGAACGCTGCCAGCTACCTACTTCTACAGCTTCTAGCTTAATGCCATTACACATAGACAGTGCTAACACTTCTTCAAAGTCTTTAGAACGTGTTACAGCGGCTTCGTTAGACAAGATGCCTTGCAGCATTACCGCAGTGCCTGTGCCACCAGCTAGATTACAAAGCTCGAAGGCGGCTAAGGTGCCAGACCAGGTTTCATTAGAACCAACAAACGTGCTGGTGCCACCTAAGCTAGCGGAGTCAGCTGGCATGCGGTTTACATAAACAATAGGGATGCCGGCCGCATTGGCCATTTTAGTCATCTGTGGGGTTGCAGCAGCGCTTACAGCAGTAACTACAAGGGCATCAACACCAGAAGCGATGAAGTTCTGCACTTGGCTTAGTTGGGTGCCTACATCTTCACGGGCGTCTTCTATTTGGAAAGTGTGACCTCTTTCCTCAGTGTGAGCCTTGGCAGCTTCACGCATCAAGGTTAGAAAGTTATCGTCGAAATTAGAGCTTAAATATCCGATGGTTGCAGCATTTGCGCCGGTAGCCATAACCACAGATAAAGCGGTGGCTGCAAACAAATTGGTTTTTTTCATTATTTTTCTCCGGTGATTGGTAAAACTGCCAATCAATATTTTATGTGGACCTAAGCCCATGGTTGCTATAATTAGCATTTGAGTAGTACCAGTCATCGGTTTGCCACACGTCTAACTTAGCCGCATGGGTACAAATCTGAAGACCTGTCATTTGTACCATTATAAAAAATAAATTTCAATATATTTTTTTTGAAATAAATATTCCAAAATTAGAATTGTGCACGTATACTCATTCAAAGCATGATAGCCGTTAGTTAGAATAGGACGTTGTACTTTCCCAGCCACTAAGCGAGATTACCGATGACTGCAGTTGAAGCATTACCGCCCCCCAGGATCTACAGCCAACTTAAACCTTGGTTGCAGGACCATTACCGTTCCTTGCCCAAGCGCTTGCAGAACGTGGCCGTATTTGCGTTACACAACCCTGAAGTTATTGCTTTGAATACGGTGGCGGTCATTAGTGAACAAGCACAAGTGACCCCTTCAACCATGGTTAGGTTTGCTAAATCCATTGGTTACGACGGGTTTACAGATATGCAGTCGGTGTTTCAGGAAAGTATGCGTCATGTACCGCAACCTTATGCTCAGCGGCTCACAGATCTTGCGCCGCCAAGCGAATCGGAAGAAACCGTATTGCATCAGTTTAGCCAGGCAGCCCGCGCCTCTATCACGCGCCTTGAAGAGCAAGCTGACGGTCACGCTATCCATGCCGCTAGTGAACAAATAGCCGCGGCTCGCACTATTTATCTGGCTGGTCAGGGGCGCGCAGAGCCAGTAGTAACTTACCTGCATTACACTTTTGTTAAGTTGGGTATGCAGGCTGTGGTGCTAGATGGCATGGCTAGTGCCATGGCAGACAAAGCGCGCATGATTCAGCCTGATGAGCTACTGCTGGCCATTAGTTTTAGCCCTTATACGGCGAACACACGAGAGCTAGTGGATATTTGCCTCAAGGCAGACGTTAAAGTGGTTGCTTTGACGGATTCGACCTTAAGCCCAATTGCCCAGGCCGATGATTTACACCTTGAAGTGTTAGAGCAGGAAGTAAGCGGTTTTCGTGGCCTGTCAGCCACAATGTGCTTGGCCTTATGCTTAGCAGTGGAAGCCGGGAAAAGGCGCACCGAAAGCCATTAGCAGGGTGTTTCCCAAGTTTTTTATTCATAAAAATTGGAATATATATTCCTTATCGGTCTTAATATGGAACAAAAAAGTTTAGACATAGTGTGCCTCGGCCGTGCCGGAGTGGACCTTTATGGTCAACAAGTGGGTGGCCGTCTGGAAGATATGGCTAGTTTTGCCAAGTATGTTGGGGGCAGCCCTGCAAACACGGCCATCGGCACCGCACGCTTGGGATTGAAGTCGGGCATGATCACCCGAGTAGGCAATGAACACATGGGACGCTTCATTCGCGAAACTATGCAAGCTGAAGGGGTAGATATACAAGGTGTTAAGACAGACCCTGAGCGTTTATCAGCTCTGGTTATTTTAGGAATTCAGGATGAAGACCAATTTCCACTCATTTTTTATCGTGAAAACTGCGCTGACATGGCTCTATGTGAAGCCGACATTGACGAAGGCCTCATTGCTTCAAGCCGTGCGTTGCTGCTTTCTGGAACTCACTTAAGCACACCAACCGTTGCTGCAGCTAGTCGTAAAGCTATCACCTTGGCTAAAAAACATAATACCCAAGTGGTATTAGATATTGACTATCGCCCTAACCTTTGGGGATTAGCTGGCCATGGTGAAGGTGAAAGCCGTTTTATAGCTGATGGTAAGGTGAGTGAGCATCTACAAACATTCTTGCCAGACATAGACCTTATTGTAGGTACTGAAGAAGAATTTCATATTGCAGCTGGCACAGAGGATAGCTTGCAAGCTTTAGCAATTGTGCGGTCTATGTCTATGGCCACATTAGTGTGTAAACGTGGCGCATTAGGTTGTAGAGTGTTTGACGGTGACATTGATGGTTGGCATTCTGGTGCTGAAGGGCCAGGTTTTAAAGTTGAAGTGTTTAATGTGTTGGGAGCCGGTGACGCCTTTATGTCAGGGCTATTACGCGGCTGGTTAGGTGGTGAGGATTGGCCCACCAGTTGCGCCTATGCTAATGCTTGTGGCGCGTTTGCTGTGTCTCGCCATGGTTGTTCACCTGCGGTACCTTCATGGCAGGAACTAGCATATTTTCTAGAACATGGTAGTGAACATCAAGCGCTGCGCTTTGATCCTGTACTGAATCATATCCACCGTACTACCAATCGCAATAAACAACATCAACGCGTGATCGCGTTCGCCATAGATCATCGTCATCAGTTCATCAACTGGGCTAAGGAATCAGGTAAATCGTTGGCTGATATAGCCAAATTTAAGCAGTTGGCGGTACAGGCAACACAGCAAGCAGCTGGGCAAGATAGCGGCATTGGTATGTTGGTGGATGACCGCACCGGCCGTGCAGCTTTGCACCAAATAACCAGCAGCGGGGCGTGGATAGGCCGGCCGATAGAAGTGTCTGGAGTATTCCCATTGCAGCTTGAGGTCGACGGCGACATAGTGCAACACTTGAGTGATTGGCCCCTTAACCAAACGGTTAAAGTTTTGTGCCCGTACCGATTAGACGATGATGCCGCAACTAGGCAGCATCATGAAATGTTGATGTTGCAATTAGACCAAGCTTGTCGCTTTACTGGCCATCAATGGTTGTTAGAAATTATTACCGCTCGTAATGGTGACGGCCCTGCATTTGAGCAAGTGGCGCCCATCATGCAGCACTTTTATGACTTAGGTGTAAAACCCGATTGGTGGAAACTAGAACCTGCCTTAACTAATGACTACTGGCAATGCGTGGGTAGCGTTATTGATGAAAATGACATTTATTGTCAAGGCATCATCGTTTTGGGCCTAAATAGTACGGTAGAAAATATTAGTGAAGCCTTCTGTGCAGCGGCCAAACAGCCCTGGGTGAAAGGGTTTGCCATTGGTCGAACATTATTTTCGGAAGCCGCTCAGGCTTGGTTGCAAGGTGAAATTGATGATGCTCAGGCCATCGCTTTAATGGCCCATCAATACCGATTAACGATTGCTGCTTGGGATGATGCCCAAGCACTTAAGTACTAAAGAAGAAGAGAACACAGTTATGTCAACAAGTATACAAACAGTTCGATTAACCACCGCCCAGGCTTTGATTCGATTCTTGGTCAATCAGCATGTGGTACAGGATGATGATACTGAATTACCTTTATTTGCAGGTGTGTGGGCTATATTCGGTCATGGTAACGTGGCGGGTATAGGCGAAGCCCTGTATCAAGTACAAGAACAGTTGCCTACATATCGTGGACATAATGAACAATCTATGGCCTTGGCTGCTATTGCGTTTGCTAAGGCTCGTCAGCGCCAACAAATAATGGTAGCCACTACCTCCATTGGCCCGGGTGCCACCAACTTGGTCACCGCTGCTAGCGTAGCCTACGTTAACCGCTTACCCGTGTTGCTAGTGCCCGGCGATGTATTTGCCTCCGGCCAGCCAGACCCGGTGTTACAGCAAGCCGAAGATTTTGCCGATGGTAGTGCTACAGTGAACGATACGCTGCGCCCCGTAAGCCGTTATTTTCATCGCATCACTCGTCCAGAACAGTTGATTCAAGCCTTGCCTAGGGCCATGGTAGCACTTACCGACCCGGCTTTATGTGGCCCCGCCACCCTGAGTATCTGTCAAGACGTGCAATCGTTAGCCTTTGACTACCCCGAATACCTGTTCGACAAGCGGGTATGGCGACTACGCCGACAAGGCCCAGACCAATTTGAATTGGCACAAGCGGTAGAAACATTATTGGCTGCTAAGCAACCGGTTATTGTAGCTGGTGGTGGTGTACGTTACTCCTTGGCAGAAGATGAATTACAAGCGTTTGCCAAACAGCATAAAATTCCGGTTATTGAAACCCAAGCGGGTAAGTCATCAATGCTTGCTAATGACCCTTTAAATGCCGGGGCAGTGGGTGTGACAGGGGTAGACAGCGCCAATGATTTAGCCGCTAATGCGGACGTGGTGTTGGCCGTAGGTACTCGCTTACAAGACTTTATCTCAGGTTCAAATACCTTATTTAAGGGCCAGGTGATTCAGCTTAATGTGCAACCCATAGATGCAGTGAAATATCGCGCTCAAAGCTTGTTAAGTGATGCTAGATTAGGCCTGCAAGCGCTTTCTTCGCAGTTGGGCAACTATGTTACTCCAACTGCGTGGCAACAAAGAGTAGAAAATGGCATCGCTACTTGGAATAAAGTATGTGAAGGTATTTTACCTGCTGATGACGAACACACAATGCCGTCGGATGCTCAGGTAATTGCCGCCGTAAATACAAGTGTTGATACTAATGCAGTGGTGGTTGCAGCGGCTGGTAGTCTACCATCAGAGTTGCACAAGCATTGGCGTGCAGAGCAAGTGGGTGGTTATCATTTGGAGTATGGGTACTCCTGTATGGGTTACGAAATTTGTGGCGGCGTGGGCGCTAAATTGGCATGTCCAGATCGTGAAGTAGTGGTGATGGTGGGAGATGGCTCCTACATGATGATGAACTCTGACATAGCTACCGCCGTGAGCATGGGTTTGCAGTTAACTATTGTGGTGTTAGACAACAGAGGTTTTAGTTGTATTAACAGACTACAGATGGCCACAGGTGGTGCAAACTTCAATAACCTACTACAAGATACTTACAACCAAGGTTTAGCGCAAATTGATTTTGCTGGGCATGCCCGTTCTATGGGCGCCCATGCCGACCATGTTGGCAACATAGGTGAGCTTAAAGATGCTGTACACGCTGCTAGGCAGCGACTGGGAGTAAGTGTGGTGGTGATCGATACGGATCCTCTACATTGCTCGCCAGGTGGAGCGTATTGGGAAGTGGAGGTACCAGAAGTGTCACCCCGTGAAGAAGTGATCGCCAAACACCAAGAGTGGACGGCTAAACGTATGGCAGAACGAGGGTACTAAATCATGTCTAAGCTACTAATTAAACCATCAGCTGCTATCCAAGTGCACCAGGTCACTCCTGAGTCTGCTGGCTGGAAATATGTGGGTTTTGCAGTGCACGATTTGGCAGCTGGCGACACCTTACAATGCCAACAGGAAGGGCGCGAGCTGTGTATTGTTATATTGACAGGTACTGCCAATATTTGCGTGGGTCTACAAAGTTGGACCGATGTGGGCGGCCGAGACAGTGTGTTTGTTGACCAACCTCCCGGTGCTGTGTATGTACCGGCAGGGGAGGCCGTTGATATTCTGGCCATCAATGCCATTGAAGTGGCTGTGTGCAGTGCGCCTGGGCAGGGCAATAGTGGTTCAGCGCGACTTATAGATGTTGCCACCATGTCTCAAGAAACTAGAGGGCAAGGCACTAATACCCGCCATGTGCGCAACATTCTGCCAGAAACCGAGCCTGCCGACGGCCTGTTGGTGGTAGAGGTGATTACGCCTTCAGGCCATTGGTCGTCTTACCCGCCACACAAACACGACCGTGATGCTAGCCCCGATGAAACTTTACTAGAAGAAACCTATTATCATCGATTAAGCCCTGCCTCTGGTTATGCCCATCAACGGGTGTATACCGATGACCGTAGCTTAGATGAAACTCTTTCGGCAGAAGACAGGGACGTGGTTTTAGTGCCCAAAGGTTATCACCCTGTAGGGGTGCCTCATGGTTATACTGGGTACTACCTCAATGTTATGGCTGGCCCCATTAGGGAATGGCATTTTTATAATGACCCGGCACACGAATGGATGCTGGAAAAGAACTAGAACAGCTAGAGATACACTAATGAATTTAAAATTTGGAATGTCGCCAATTTCTTGGTCGAACGATGATCTGCCCGAATTAGGTGGACAGACATCGTTAGAAACATGTCTACGGGAAACCCGTTTAGCGGGCTACACTGGCACGGAGACAGGTGGCAAGTTTCCTAGGGACAAAGCCAGCCTTGGTAAGGTGCTAAAAGAACATGATTTACAGCTAGTGTCGGGCTGGTATTCTGGCCAACTATTGGATATAAGTGCAGAGCAAGAAATTATTAACATACGGCCTCAACTTGAGCTATTTCGTGACCTAGGCGCCGCAGTATTGGTGTACGGAGAAACTTGGAAAACCGTTCAAAATGTTCGTAATGCACCTTTATGTAATAAACCCATACTGCCTGAGGCTGAATTTTCAGCCTATGGTGAACGTCTCACTAAAGTAGCCGAATATTGTGCTAGTGAAGGCGTGCCATTGTCGTTTCATCATCATATGGGTACTGGCGTTGAAACGGAGCACGAGCTAGATTTGGTGATGCAAAACACTGGCGATGCTTTAGGTTTATTAGTGGATACGGGGCATTTGGTTTTTGCTGGTGGAGACTTGTTGGCCGTGGTGGATCGTTATGGTCATCGCATTAACCATGTGCATACAAAAGACATACGCCAAGATGTTATGGCCACAGTAGACCCTAACAAGGATTCGTTCTTAGATTGTGTGCTACGCGGAATATTTACCGTGCCTGGTGACGGTATGATCGACTATGGCCGTTTTATGCAAGCCTTGGCCGACAAAAAATATGAAGGTTGGGTGATCGTAGAAGCCGAACAAGACCCTGCTAAAGCGAATCCCTACGAATATGCGTGTATGGGTTACAAGGCGTTGCAACAGGCTGCATCAGCAGCAGGTTACTCAATTATTGATTAAGCGGTGAACATCATGGTTAGACTAGCACTACTTGGCGCAGGGCGTATTGGTAACATCCATGGCCGCAATGTTTTACTTAATTCAGAGGCGCAGTTGGTGGCCTTATATGATCCTTATCAAGCCAACGCCGATAGTTTGAGTAAGGCCCTTGGTTGTGCGCAAATGACTGCAGAGCAAATATTTGCTGATCCTACTATTGATGGTGTATTGGTGTGTTCAGCCACCGATACTCATGCTGATTTGATCGAGCGAGCCGTGGCAACCGGCAAACATGTATTTTGTGAAAAACCCATAGACTTGTCCTTGCCTCGTGTGCAAGAAGTTGTGGCAAAAGTTAAGGCCAGTAATATTATTTCTATGTTGGCCTTTAACCGTCGCTTTGACCCTAACTTTGCTTTGCTGCAGCAGCGTATTGCGGCTGGTGAAATAGGCGAGGTAGAAATGGTGAGCATCATATCCAAAGACCCTGCACCACCACCAGTAGAATACATCAAGGTATCGGGCGGTTTGTTTCGTGACATGACCATACACGATTTTGACATGGCTCGGTTTTTATTAGGTGAGGAAATAGTGGAGGTGTGTGCACAGGCTTCTTGTTTAGTTGATGCAGCTATTGGTGAAGCGGGGGATGTGGACACTGCCCTAGTGATGCTGCGAACAAAATCCGGCAAACTAGCACAGATTTCCAATAGCCGCCGCGCTAGTTTTGGTTATGATCAGCGCTTAGAAGTCCATGGCAGCCTAGGTATGTTAACTGCCACTAACGTCAATGAACATACCCTTACCAGTTATACACAAGCAGGCGTTAGCCATGCTAAGCCATTGCACTTTTTCTTAGAGCGCTATGAACAGGCTTACAAATCTGAATTGGCTGGATTTATCTCAGTTTTAAACGGTGCCGATGTGGCACTGCCTAGCATGGACGATGGCTGCCAAGCTTTACTTTTAGCAGAAGCTGCCATTTTATCTGTGCAACAAGGGCGTAGTGTTGCCGTGAGCGAAATAGGCTGAGTTGATGTTTATAGGGGAAATAATGTGATGGCTGATATGAGTATGTTTGTGGCAAGTTTATGCCAGCAAAACGAATCTGAAAAGTATCCACACGCAGAGGGTTTTGAAGCCGACATTCCCATTTATGACGGTGATTTTTTACGCACTTTGACCAGCGACCAAATGGCTGTAGTAAAAGCCGAATGGGTGCAATGCTGGCAGCATGGAGCAGGCATATTTGTGGTGCGTAAGCTCTTTGATCAAATATCAATAGTTGATGCCGCAACCCAAGTGTTTTATGACCTGCTGCATGAACAAAATCAAGCCCAGCATAATTTAGCTGATCACTTTGCTGCTGCCGGTGCTAATAGCCGTATATGGAACTGTTTGGAAAAAATGGCAGTCAACAATGCCAGAGTTTTTATAGATTATTACAAAAATCCCCTTTTGGCTGATGTATGTACGGCTTGGCTTGGGCCTGAGTATCAACTTACCTCACAAGTTAACCTAGTACATCCTGGAGGTGCATCTCAGCAACCCCATCGAGACTATCATTTGGGGTTCACTACTGATGAACAAGTACAACGCTATCCACCACACGTGCAGGTGATGTCGTCTATGCTCACCTTACAAGGTGCTGTGGCGCATATAGATATGCCTGTAGAGTCTGGCCCCACCCTATTATTGCCCTACTCTCAGCGTTACGAACATGGTTATGCACTGTATCGTAACCCAGAATTTAAAGCCTATTTTGCTGAACATGCAGTGCAGGTGCCTTTGGATAAAGGGGATGGCATGTTTTTTAACCCAGCACTAATGCATGGGGCAGGAGCCAACACTTCAGTGGATGTAGAACGTATGGCCAACTTGCTGCAGATATCTTCTGCATTTGGTAAACCCATGGAATCGATTGATCAACAGCGCATGCAACTGGCTTGTTATGATGACCTTAATGCAGCCCAACTGAGCTGTGATGAGTTAGCAGCTATTGCTACAGCCCTAAGCGATAGCTATCCTTTTTCTAGCAATATGGACCGTGACTCGCCACTTAAAGGCCTAAGGCCTTTAAGTGGGCGTGATGTGTTATTGCAGGCTGTGGATGAAAGCTGGACGCTGTCGCAGCTGCAACAGGCTTTACAAGACATGAATTGGCGCAAGGCCAGCAACTAAAAAGGGTTTGGATCAGTTTTTAGATCAATATTCTCTTTAGGTGGCAAAATTAGTTGAGCAATTAGCG
>JBLHQO010000017.1:0-18070 GCA_047625285.1 Oceanospirillaceae bacterium | reverse complement strand
TAAAGATAAAGAGTTATCTAAAACTTCAGCATTTATAGGCTACGCTACTCCTCTTTTAACCCATTGTTTCAATCCTAATGTGAAGGGTTATATAAGAGAAATTAATCAATATGTGAGTCCTTGGAAAGAGTCCGTCCTCAAATGTAACGTTAATACCCATATTTGGCATGGTACTAGTGATAATTGGTCTCCTATCGATATGGCAAATTATCTTAAAGATAATATTTCAGGACCGACAACCCTTGAGACAATGCAAGGCTTGTCGCACTATACGTGTCTATACGCGGCGGCCCCTAAAATATGCAATCAACTAGCCAAAACATAACAAGTTGCTGCATCGGACACGTCAAACTGGCGTTTTTTGTGTAACAATCCGCACAAAAAAACGCCAGTTCAACTCGCCACTGAGCAAGGCGTTATGTTTTTTCACGGAGTTACAAAAATTGAGTAAATCTGAAGAGTTTTGGGATAAAGCTTCAAAAAATTATGATAAAACTGAGGATCGCTTTGAATACATCCACAAAAAGGCCAGGGGAAACACCCAAAAGCACCTCAAAGAAAGCCATGTTGTTTTGGATTATGGGTGTGGAACCGGCACGGCATCCTGCGAGTTTGCTAGTCAGGTGAAAGAGATACGTGGTATCGATATCTCATCTGAGATGATTCGGATAGCACAACAGAAAGCGATTACTAATAAAGCCGAAAATGTGAATTTCGAGAAAGCAGATATATTTGAAAGTAAATTTCAAAAAGAATCGTTTGATGTGATTTTAGCTTTCAACATGTTGCACACAGTTCCCGATCCGCAAAATATTACGCAACGAATTAATGAGTTGTTGAAGCCTGACGGCTTATTTATTTCTGTAACGCCTTGCTTACTGCAAAAGATGTCGTTTTTAGTTAACCTCCAAATACAGCTAGTTCGGATATTGTGTAAATTTGGCGTAATTCCCATTCCAATAAGAAGAGTTAAAAGTACTGACATAGACGATTTATTGGCAAAAGGTGAATTCGAGACTATTGAGTCTGAAGAAATATTCAAAGGAGCATCTAGCTATTTTGTTGCAGCAAGGAAATCACACAAAACATAACAAGCGCATACAGCCGGATCAAATGCCCGCTACGCGGCCATTTGGCCGCTGATGCGTAGCGTTAGCTAAATGAAGGAGATCGGCATTGTTGGTAATTCGAAACTACATTGAAAGTGATGCAGAAGAACTATGGAAACTATTTTTCAGTACAATTCGAAATATAAACTCGCGCGACTATACTCAAGCACAAATTGAAGCCTGGGCGCCAAGCTCATTAGATAGTGAATTGTGGAAAAAACGAATGAACGGTTTATCTCCTTTTGTGGCAGAAATTGAAAGTGTAATTGTTGGTTACACCGATCTACAAAACGATGGGTTAATAGACCACTTCTTCTGCAATCATGAATACCAGAGGCAAGGAATTGGTAAAGCACTAATGAATCATGTTCTAGAAGAGGGAAAAACACGAGAGGTCAGTCGTTTCTATTCCGAAGTAAGCATCACAGCGCGGCCATTCTATGAAAGCTTCGGTTTTACTGTTGCTAAAGAGCAAGTATTAGAAATGAGAGGGCAAAAGCTTACAAACTTTGTCATGGAAAAGTTCAGCTAACAAGGACAAGCAATCTGACAGTCCCACGTCACGGCTTTTGCCAAAAGACCGCAAAATCTGCGCCGCGCGCCTGCAGATGTCGCCAGCGTTAGGCGTATTGGAGAGTTAAATGAAAGAAATAAAGCAGCCTGTTAATTCACATAAGGCTTACCACGCTCATGTTTACTTTGAGAAAGAGACATTATTGTTAGCAACCTCTTTGTGCGAGAAAGCTGGCGAGCGCTTCAATCTTAAAGTTGGTCGCATCCATCAGAAGATGGTCGGGCCTCATCCAATGTGGAGCTGCCAAATTACATTTGGCTCAAAGCACTTTGATGAGTTTGTTGCTTGGCTTGAATTAAATAGAGAGAGCCTTACTGTCTTAATACATGCTTTGTCAGGAAATAACTTAGAAGACCATACAATATATGCTTACTGGCTAGGGGATAGCGTTGAGCTCGATTTGTCAATGTTCTCGGCCTAACAAGCGGCTGCACCGGACAAATTTCCGCTGTCACCTTTTGTGCAAAAACACGCACAAAATCCTCCATCAAAATTTTCTCGGTGAGCCGGGTGTTAGTCTTTAAAACCCTGAGTTTGTTTATTAGGCATAAGCTATGGATAAATTTTGGAAGGCTTCATTACGGGTTTGTGGTTTTAGCGTTGTGGCTGCATTTTTTTCTGGAGTTTATATAAAGATTGGCTGGCTCTGCTGATTTTTTCTAAGGTTGGGCCAGATCATACTTTTATTTTAATGCTGGTTTTTTTAGTATTAACATTCTCTGCACTATCTATAATGTTAAAATACCTACTAGTTAGGCGGTTTTTACTGCGCTTTTAGGCTATATTGCACTCTCGTTATTCATCCATTTAGTAGGATTGCCCAGTTCATGTCCCTAGAGTACCAACTACAAGCCCACGGCGAAGATGCTATGGTGGCTCTAGGCAAGCAGTTTGGGCAGGCGTTAAGCGCTGACGCACAAGGTGCTACGGTGTTTTTACAGGGCGATTTAGGTATGGGTAAAACCACCTTTACACGAGGCGTTATGCGCCATTTTGGCCATCTAGGTGCTACCAAAAGCCCTACCTATACCTTGGTGGAACCTTATCAATTTGATCAGCAAAAAATACACCACTTTGACCTGTATCGCTTGGGCCACCCGGAAGAACTGGAATATTTGGGTATTAGGGATTACTTTGATGGGCAGGCTATTAATTTGATCGAGTGGCCAGATAAAGGCATGGGTTATTTACCACAGGCTGATGTTGTATTAACTATTCACCCGTTGGATCGTGGCCGTCAGCTTACCTTTACATCATTTACCAGCATGGGTGAGGTTATTTTGAATAACCTAAGACAGGTTCAGCTATGAGAGTGTTTTTGCTGCTTGTACTGGCCTGCTTGTCTACAGTTTCTTGGGCTGCGAAAATAGAAAACATACGTATCTGGCCAGCGCCAGATAATACACGATTAGTATTTGATATTAGTGCTGCGGTCACTTTTGAAAAAATTGTCTTAACCAACCCAGATCGTTTAGTGATCGATATCGATCGTAGCTTGTTGTCTACTTCTGTTGCCAAATTAGACTTTACTAACAGCCCTGTGCGCAGCATTCGTTCTAGCCAGCGTAGCGATAATAAATTACGCCTAGTGCTGGATTTATCCTATAAAACCAGCCATAAGATTTTCACCTTACTACCAAATGCCAGCTACGGACACCGATTGGTAGTGGATTTGTCCAACTATAAAAAAGCGCCAGCAACGCCAACAAAAGGCGCTGTGCTAAAACCGTCACAACCACAAACCACATCCCTAACTAGCTTGGATTTATTAGATAGCCAAAGGGATATTGTGATTGCCATCGACGCTGGCCATGGTGGTGAAGACCCAGGTGCTTTGGGCCCCAGATTTGGTGGTAAAAAACTACAAGAAAAAGATGTGGTATTAGGCATTGCTAAAGAGCTAGCAGCACTCATTAAAAAAGAACCAGGGTTCGATCCGTTGCTCACTCGCACAGGGGACTATTACATCAGCTTAAGGGGGCGTACTAATAAAGCCCGTAAAGCTAAGGCCGATTTATTCATTTCTGTACATGCAGACGCTTTTAAAAATGGTAGGGCTAAAGGTGCCTCTGTGTGGGTGCTGTCTTCACACGGCGCGTCTAGCGAAATGGGGCGACTATTAGCGCAAAAGGAAAACAATGCCGACTTAATAGGTGGTATCGGTGGTATAAGCCTAGAAGACAAAGAAGACGATGTGGCTATGACCTTGCTTGATATGTCCATGAATTATAGCCAAACTACTGGCCAAGGTGTCGCTCAGGAGGTCTTAGGGAATATAGGCAAGATTACTAAGCTACATAAAAAACACGTTGAACGAGCTGGGTTTATGGTACTTAAGTCACCTGATGTACCCTCCATATTGGTGGAAACAGGATTTATTTCCAACCCCAGTGAAGCAGCAAAGTTGCGTACTAAACGGTATCAAAAGCAAATGGCCAGCGCCATTTTTAAAGGCCTAAAGAGCTACTTCTACAGCCACCCTGTGGCCAATACCTATATTGCCTCCGTAGTGGAAGCAAGGCGCAAGTTGCGTTCGTATAAGGTAGTGTCTGGAGATACACTTTCGGGTATTGCTCAACGCTTTAGCACCAATGTGCAACATCTGCAAAACGCCAATAAAATGACCAGCAAATCTGTATTGTTGGTTGGTAAAACGCTTATTATTCCAGCCGGCTAAACGGCTTGCCCCATTATAGATTGCGAGTGCCCTAATGACTGCAAAAATCCACCAACTCAGCCCACGTTTAGCTAACCAAATTGCCGCTGGTGAAGTGGTTGAACGCCCCGCGTCTGTGATAAAGGAGCTGTTGGAAAATTGCCTTGATGCGCAAGCTAATAAAATTGACGTAGACGTAGAGCAAGGTGGCGTTAAGCTAATGCGCGTGCGTGACAATGGCACCGGCATTGGAGAGCAAGACCTAGCGTTAGCGTTAAGTCGCCACGCAACTAGCAAAATTACCAGTTTAGACGATTTGGAATCGGTGCAAAGCTTAGGTTTTCGTGGCGAAGCTTTGGCCAGTGTGAGTTCCGTATCGCGGTTAACATTGACATCCAATACGCAAGATCAAGACAGTGCTTGGCAAGTTATTACCGAAGGTCGCGACATGGCTGCGCAACTACAGCCTGCTGCACATCCGATAGGCACTACCGTTGAAGTAAGGGATTTGTTTTTCAATACACCTGCTAGACGTAAGTTTTTACGTACTGAGAAAACAGAATTTAGTCACTTAGAAGAAGTGGTAAAACGCTTGGCGTTAAGTCGGTTTGATGTGGCTTTTAGCCTTAAGCACAATCAAAAAGTGATTCATAACTTACGCCCGGCAGACACCCAAGCTGCTCAAGAGAAACGTGTGGCCAGTGTTTGTGGCCCAGCTTTTATGCAGCAAGCGCTACATATTGAAATGGAAGCGCCAGGATTGAGGCTATGGGGCTGGGTAGGCCTACCCACCTTTTCGCGCAGCCAAATGGATCTGCAGTATTTTTTTGTTAATGGTCGAGTGGTGAGAGATAAGCTAGTAGGGCACGCTGTGCGTCAGGCTTATCGGGATGTGCTATACCATGGGCGTCATCCGGCCTTTGTCTTGTATTTAGAACTAGAGCCTGCGAGTGTGGATGTGAACGTACACCCCACTAAAAACGAAGTTCGTTTTCGTGATGGTCGTTTAGTGCATGATTTTATTTTTCGAAGTTTGCACAAAGCCTTGGCGCAAGTGCGACCAGAAGTGCCAACAGGTGGCGGTATAGAACAGTTGGGCGTAACGGGTCAGCCACAAATGCAGTCTCAGATACAGTCGCAGGGGCTTGAAGCGGGTGTATTTTCCGGCCAAGCTCAAGTAGATTTAGGCCAGGTTGCAGGTAACCCTACGTCACCAGCTATGCAGTCAATGCCTTGGCAAAGTGGATCGTTAAACCCGCACTCGCCTAGGCAAATGCAAGAGCAAAGCAAAGTGTATGCCAGCTTGCATGGCGATGCCGTCTCACTAATGAGCTCTTCAACAGAGGCGGGGCAGGTGCCACCTTTGGGGTACGCGGTGGCCCAACTTCATGGTATCTATATTATTTCTGAAAATGCCAAAGGCATGGTGCTGGTGGATATGCATGCCGCCCATGAACGTATTGTTTACGAAAAGATGAAGGTTTCATGGGCGCAGCAAGGTATTAAGGCTCAGCCTTTACTAGTGCCTATCTCCATGGCTGTGAGCACCCGTGAAGCGGATCATGTTGAAACTCAGCAGGAGTTGTTTGGTGAGCTTGGGTTTGTGATCGACAGAGCTGGTACAGAAAATTTAGTGGTAAGGCAAGTGCCTAGCTTATTGCAACACGCCAATGTAGAACAGTTAGTGCGTGATGTATTGGCAGATGTAGTGACCTATGGCAGTAGTGATCGCATTAGAGCGGCCCATAACGAACTGCTAGGCACTATGGCTTGCCATGGTGCGGTGCGGGCTAATCGTAGGCTTAACCATGTAGAAATGAACGCGCTGCTGCGAGATATGGAAATTACAGAGCGTAGTGGCCAATGTAACCATGGTCGGCCTACATGGACTCAACTGAGCTTGTCTGAGCTAGATAAGCTGTTTATGCGAGGGCAATGACCAGTGGTCGCAACTGAGTTACCGCCGGCCATTTTTTTGATGGGCCCCACCGCTGCCGGTAAAACAGACCTAGCAGTAGAGCTGGTGCAGCAGCGTGATTGTGAAATCATTTCTGTAGACTCTGCGTTAATATATAAAGGCATGGACATTGGCAGCGCCAAACCAGATGCGGCCACTCTAGCGGCTGCGCCGCATCACCTAATTAATATTTGTGATCCCCTTGAATCCTATTCTGCAGCTCGGTTTTGTACCGATGCCTTAGCGCTTATGGCGCAAATTACCGCTCGCGGTAAGGTGCCTGTGCTGGTGGGCGGTACCATGATGTACTATAAGGCGCTGATGGATGGTTTAGCCCAGTTGCCTGCATCGCAGCCTGCTATAAGAAGTCAGTTAGAGCAAGAAATACTAGACCATGGGCTAGAGGCGATGCATGTACGTTTGTGCGACATTGATGCCGTGGCAGGCGCGCGTATTAACGCTGCCGATCCCCAGCGCATTACTAGGGCTATGGAAGTGTTTCTGCTTACTGGAGAAACCCTAACGGCTCATTGGTCCAGACAAGAGCAACAACGGTTGCCTTATCAGGTAACTTCGGTGGGTGTATGGCCATCAGACCGAGCGGTGTTGCATCAACGCATAGAGCAGCGTTATGAAATAATGTTGCAGCAAGGTTTTAAGCAAGAAGTAGAGTCTTTAATGGCTCGTGGAGACCTTCATTTAGACCTGCCTTCCATGCGTTGCGTGGGCTATCGTCAGATGTGGCAACACTTGGCTGGTGAGTACGATGACGCGATGATGCAATTCAAAGGTATTGTGGCAACTCGTCAATTAGCTAAGCGGCAGCTCACTTGGTTGCGTAGCTGGCCAGAATTACAGATATTTGATAGTGTAGATGCAAAATTAACATTCAATGTTTTGCAATTATTCGATAGAATAGAGTATTAGCGTAAAGGCTACGTAAAACGGCTTGCATCTGTTGGTGCATTTACGCATCATCACCACCTAACTTTACTCTAAAGCTAGATTAATGACACAAGGAGCTATCATGTCGAAAGGGCAAACCCTACAAGACCCTTACTTAAACGTATTGCGCAAGGAGCGAGTACCGGTATCTATTTTCTTGGTAAACGGTATTAAATTACAAGGCCAAATTGAGTCTTTCGATCAATTTGTAATCTTGCTTAAGAACACTGTTTCTCAAATGGTATATAAACACGCCATTTCAACTGTGGTGCCATCTCGCCCTGTTAAAATGCCGGACGAAGACGAGCTAGATTAAGTTTGTTGGCTTTTGCGAAACCCCGACGAGCACCAAAAGGTGCTCTCTTTGATTTAGGTTACTGTTTTGTTTTTTGAACGTCACAAATCAGGCGAACGCGCTATCCTTGTCCATCTAGACATGGGCCAAGAAGGCGAGCGTGAAGATGCCAATGAATTAAAAGAGCTGGTTTATTCAGCTGGTGCAGATCCCCTACAAATAATAGGCGGCTCACGCGCAACCCCTCATCCAAAAACCTATGCAGGGTCTGGTAAAGTAGAAGAGATAAAGCTGGCTGTGGAGCACCACGAAGCTGAAATCGTCATCTTTAATCACTCACTGAGTCCAGGCCAAGAAAGAAGCCTAGAACTAGAGCTGCAGTGTAGGGTATTGGACCGCACTGGTCTGATTCTTGATATTTTTGCCCAACGTGCCCGTACCCATGAAGGCAAGTTACAAGTTGAGCTAGCCCAGCTAGAGCACATGTCTACTCGCTTGGTTCGAGGCTGGACCCACTTAGAACGCCAAAAAGGTGGTATTGGTCTGCGTGGCCCCGGTGAAACTCAGTTAGAAACAGACCGCCGCTTATTACGCGTGCGCATCAATACCATATTGAAGCGTTTAGGTAAGGTACGTAAACAACGTGAACAAGGGCGTCGTGCCCGTCGTCGTGCAGAAGTACCTACTATTTCTTTGGTGGGTTACACCAACGCAGGTAAGTCTAGTTTGTTTAATTGTATTACGGTTGCAGAGGTGTACGCTGCAGATCAGTTATTTGCCACCTTAGATCCAACCTTTAGGCGTCTTGAAATTAAAGATGTTGGCCCCACTATCTTGGTTGACACGGTAGGTTTTATTCGCCATTTGCCACACAAGCTTGTAGACGCCTTTCGTGCCACGCTACAAGAAACTGCAGAAGCAACCTTGTTACTGCATTTGGTTGATGCACATGACGAAAAGCGTGACGACAACATAAAAGAAGTTGAATCGGTACTGGCAGAAATTGGTGCTGATGATTTGCCTCATTTATTGGTGTACAACAAGATAGATATGTTAGAAGATTGTCCTGCTCGTATTGACCGTGATGGTTACGGTGTACCAAGAAGGGTTTGGTTAAGTGCGTTAACAGGGGAAGGTGTAGACCTTTTGGTGCAAGCCATTAGGGAGCGCTTAGGGGGCGAAATTTTCGCCAAGCAAATCGTACTGGAGCCTCAGTACGGTAATCTGAGAGCTCAACTTTACGCCTTAGACGCAGTAGAAAAAGAAGACATTAACGACCAAGGCCACATGGTGTTGGACGTACGCTTACAAAAGCGAGATTTTTTACAAATACTAAGTCGTATAGGAATGGATGCAGCGCCCTTTGTAGGCAAACCAGCCAATCCGTGGGACTAGTAAATATTTAATAATTACATTAATCAGGAGAAGTTTATGGCCTGGAATGAACCGGGTAATAACGGTAAAGACCAAGATCCATGGGGTGGCAATCGCCGTCCAAACGGACAAGATCAGGGACCACCTGATCTGGATGAGGCGTTGGGTAAGCTAATTGAGAAATTCAATGGCTTATTCGGTGGTTCTGGTAATAAGAATACATCTGGCTCGGATGACGGTGGTGCCTCTGCGCCTAGTGGTAAAGTGATTCTGTTTGGCGCTGCCATCGTTTTAGTTTTGTGGGCAGGTATGGGTTTCTATACAGTAGACCAGCAAGAGCGATCGGTAGTTTTGCGCCTAGGTAAGTATAGCGAAACGGTTCAACCCGGTTTGCATTGGAATCCGCCTTTGATTGACAACGTTACTAAAGTTAATGTAACTGCCGTGCGTGATGTTGATCTACGAGCTTTAATGCTTACAGAAGACGAAAACATTGTTCAAGTAGGTCTGTCGGTGCAATACATTGTGTCTAATCCTAAAGATTTCTTGTTAGAAGTTAGGGATCCAGAAGGTACTCTACTTCAGGCTACAGAAAGCGCCTTGCGCCACGTAGTAGGCGGTTCAGAAATGCATTCTGTGCTTACTGAAGGCCGTGCTCTTTTAGCCCTAGACATCGAAAGCCGATTGCAGAACTACTTAAATGGTTACCAAACTGGCTTAGAAGTCATTAAGGTGAACATAGAGAATACGTCTGCACCTTCACAAGTTCAAGATGCGTTTGATGATGTGATCAAGGCACGTGAAGATGAGCAGCGTGTTAAGAACGAAGCCCAAGCCTATGCCAATGGCATTGTGCCAGAAGCTCGTGGCCGTGCGCAGCGTGTGAACGAAGAGGCATTAGCCTATCGTGAGCAAGTGGTTGCTCGTGCAGAAGGTGAAGCAACTCGTTTTACGAAGCTACTAACGGAATACCAGAAAGCTCCGGAAGTAACTCGTGAGCGTCTTTATATTGTTGCCATGGAAGATGTTCTTTCCAATGCCTCTAAAGTTATGGTTGACGTTAAAGGTGGCAATAACATGATGGTATTGCCTTTAGATCAAATCATGCAAAATCAATCTTTGCGTTCTGCAACAGGTGCCGGTGGTAAAGCGTCTTCCAGTATGGTGGATGAAATTACCAATCGTGTCATTCAGCAGCTAACTCAAGGTGTATCTTCAAGGGAGTCTCGTTAACATGGCTACTCGTACTCTAGTGACCTTAATTGGCTTATTTGTGGCGCTCCTTATTGCTTCTTCCTCACTATTTGTAGTGAAAGAAACAGAGCGTGCAATTATGCTTCAGTTTGGTGAGGTGGTGAAGTTTGATATCCAGCCTGGCCTGCATGTGAAAGTGCCGTTCATGAACACTGTGCGTATATTTGATGCACGTGTGCTTACCTTGGATGCACGACCACAGCGTTACTTAACCCTAGAAAAGAAGGCGTTGATTGTTGATTCCTTTGTTAAGTGGCGAATATACAACGTAGCTGATTTCTACACAGCAACTTCTGGTGATGAATTTACCGCTGCAAAGCTGCTTGCTTCGCGGGTAGATACTGGTTTGCGTAATCAGTTTGGTGAGCGAACCTTAACGGAAGTTGTTTCTGGTGAGCGTGATGAGCTAATGGACGAGCTGCGTAAAGAGCTTAACCAAGTGGTTATTGCGGACATGGGCATCGAAGTGGTTGACGTACGTGTAAAACGTATCGATTTACCACCAGAAGTAAGCGAGTCTGTTTACGGACGTATGCGTACCGAACGTGAGCGTGAAGCTCGTGAACTACGTTCTCAGGGTAAGGAGCTTGCCGAAGGTATCCGTGCTGATGCAGATCGTCAAGAGACGATCATTGAAGCTAATGCTTACCGTGAATCAGAGCTTGTTCGTGGTGATGGCGATGCCATTGCAGCGGCAACCTACGCTGCGGCCTTTAACAAGGACCCAGAATTTTATAGTTTTTATCGTAGCTTAGATGCCTATCGTAAAACCTTTAGTGGTGGCGGTGACGTGATGCTGATCGAACCTGATAGTGAGTTCTTTAAGTATATGAACCAGTCTTCTTTGAAGTAAGCCTTTGGCTAGCTTTGAGTAAAATATAAAAGGGCCTTTCGGGGCCCTTTTTAGTGGCTGGCTTTTAAGACTCAAAGGTGGTCATTTGTGGCTTAAAGAAGTACAATAGTGCAACCGAGAAGTGGGGTCCGAGACGGGCCGTATGATGCTCGGTTTTTTTGTGTTTGACGCATTAGTAAAGAACCATGAATGAATTGATACAACATCTGCTGGTGGCTTTTTGTTTGATGCTGATAATGGAAGGCATTTTGCCTTTTTTATACCCACAAAGATGGCGTAAATTAGTGGTTCAGTTAGCACAGATAAGTGACCGTAATATGCGTTTGTTAGGTTTGGCAAGTATGCTGTTAGGGCTTGCTTTGCTGCTTTTAGTGCGTTGATGTGATGCAATTTTTTTGGGAACAAACACTCATATGAGTCGTGTAAATCGTTGGTTATTGCCAGATGGCGTAAAAGAAGTATTGCCACCGGAAGCTGCCCGTATAGAGGGCCTGCGTCGTACCGTGGTAGATCTCTATCAAACCTGGGGTTATGACTTGGTCATGCCACCACTCATCGAATACATCGATTCATTGTTGATCGGCACTGGTGATGACTTAGATTTAGCCACCTTTAAGGTGATCGATCAGAAAACCGGCCGTACCATGGGTATTCGTGCAGACATTACCCCCCAAGTTGCCCGTATTGATGCCCACAGCATTGACTGTGAGGGTGTCAATCGCTTGTGTTACTCCAACACTGTATTGCACACCAACGCAGCTAACCCGCTGGCCTCTCGTAGCCCGTTACAGGTGGGGGCAGAGCTATATGGCCACGCGGGTATAGATAGTGACCTTGAAGTTATTAGTTTAATGTTAGAAACACTCACCAGTGTAGGCATTAAACATCCTATTACGTTAGATTTAGGCCATGTGAGTATCTATCGCGGTTTAATGGAAGCCATTGGCTTAGCCGACGACGATGAAAGAGAATTATTTAACCTACTGCAAAGTAAAGCAGTAGCCGATATAGACGCCCTAGTTGGCGCAATGGATTTGTCGGATGAGGCAAAAACTATATTGTCACAGCTGCCTCGATTATATGGTGAAATTTCGGTTTTAAATCAGGCCGAACAGATATTTGGTAACGTCTGCGCAACAGCTTCTGCAGCCATTGTGTATTTGCGCGAGTTGGCGCAGGCAGTGAGTGCCCGTTTTCCGCAGGTCACCTTGTACTTTGATTTGGCCGAGTTACGTGGTTATGAATACCACACAGGGGTGGTTTTTTCCGCCCTCACTCCGGCCTTTGGTCAAGCCATTGCTAAGGGTGGCCGGTATGATGATATTGGTAAGGTATTTGGTAGAGCGCGCCCAGCAACAGGGTTTAGTGCCGACTTAAAAATATTGTCAGAACTGTCTGAGGTGCCGTTGGTACAAGCAGACGCCATTGCCATGCCAGTCGAAGTTAGTTTGAGTAATGAACAGCGTAAAAGCCTGTGGGAAATGCAATCTCAATTGCGTCTGCAAGGTGAACGTTTGGTTGCACAGCTATGTGATAGCCCTGCGCCGCAACACTGTTCTCGCCAATTGGTTTGGCAACAGGATGTTTGGAAAATAGTCCCTGCATTCTCAGTTTAGACTTAGTTTAGATAGAGTTCTATCATAAGCTACGAATTTTAATTTTTGCGTGTTATCACGAGTAACAGCAACAAACTAGAGCAAAATATTATGGGAAAGAATGTCGTCGTTTTAGGCACCCAATGGGGTGATGAAGGCAAAGGTAAGATCGTTGATTTACTCACCGATCAGGCCACGGCAGTGGTACGTTTCCAAGGGGGCCATAACGCTGGCCATACCTTAGTGATTGAAGGCAAAAAAACAGTTTTGCACTTGATTCCTTCAGGTGTTTTACGTGGCACAGTGACCTGCTTTATTGGTAACGGCGTGGTCGTTGCCATGGATGCGTTATTGAAAGAAATGAGTGGCCTAGAAGAGCGCGGTATTCCTGTACGTGACCGTTTGCGTATTAGCACTGCTTGCCCGTTGATTTTGCCTTACCACGTTGCTCTAGACCAGGCTCGTGAAATTGCCCGTGGCGAAGAGAAAATCGGTACTACAGGCCGCGGTATTGGCCCAGCTTACGAAGATAAAGTAGCACGCCGTGGTTTGCGTTTAGGCGATTTGCTTGACCCGCAGCGCTTTGCTGTTAAGTTAAAAGAAATTATGGTTTACCATAACTTCGTGCTAGAAAATTTCTACCAGGTTAAGCCGTTAGATTATAACGAAGTATTAGAAACTGCCTTGGCTCAAGCAGAGCAGATCAAGGGAATGTTTACCGATGTAACTGCGGAGCTTCACGACTTACGTCGTGCCGGTGCAGACATTTTGTTCGAAGGTGCTCAAGGTACCTTGCTAGATATTGACCATGGCACCTACCCATACGTTACCTCTTCTAACACCACTGCAGGTGGTACGGCTACGGGTTCTGGTTTTGGTCCATTGTATCTGGATTATATTTTAGGCATCACCAAAGCCTACACCACCCGTGTTGGCAGTGGCCCATTCCCAACAGAGTTGTTCAACGACATAGGTGAAGGCCTTGCTGATCGGGGGCATGAATTTGGCGCTACCACAGGCCGTGGGCGTCGTTGTGGTTGGTTTGATGCAGTAGCACTTAAGCATGCTATTCAAATTAACAGCGTGTCTGGCATCTGCCTTACTAAGCTGGACGTTTTGGATGGTATGGACGAAATTAAGATGTGTGTGGCGTACCATGATGCTAATGGTAAGTCTGTATCTTGCCCGAACGACGCTGAAGGTTTTGCCGCCGTTACCCCTATTTACGAAACTATGCCGGGTTGGACTGAGTCTACCGTAGGTGCACAGACAGAAGCAGAATTACCTGCTGCAGCGCTGGCCTACATCGCCCGTATTGAAGTCTTGATTGAGGCGCCTGTGGATATTATATCTACTGGCCCTGATCGAGTTGAAACAATTGTTAAACGCCATTCATTTGGCACCTAGGAAAAAATGACACAAATAGATGATCCACACGCCCAGCGTGAGGCACAAAAGTACGATAATCCCATTCCCAGCCGCGAATTTATTATGGATCACTTGCGTGACCGTAGCGGCCCAGCAACACTTAAACAGGTTAGTTTTGAACTCGCCTTGTTTGAGGCGGAGGATGTAGAAGCATTACGTCGTCGATTACGTGCGATGGAGCGCGACGGTCAACTTATCAGTGACCGTAAAGGTGCTTACGGTGCCATCAATAAAATGGACCTTATTCACGGTCGTATCATTGGCCACCGCGATGGCTTTGGTTTTCTAAAGCCCGATGAAGGCGGTGATGACTTGTTCCTCAATCACAGTCAAATGCGTGCAGTGATTGATGGTGACAAGGCCTTGGCTCGTATTACTGGAGTAGACCGTAAAGGCCGTAGCGAAGGTGCTATTGTTGAGGTGACTGCGCATAATACCCAGAAAGTGGTAGGCCGCCTAACGAAGGAAGATGGTGTTTGTTTTGTGCGTCCAGATAATCAGCGCATTAGCCAAGATATCCTGATTTCTAATGACAACGTACTGCAAGCTAAGCATGGCCAGTATGTTACTGTGCGCATTACACATCAGCCTAATAAACGCACTCAAGCCGTTGGTGAAGTGGAAGAAATATTGGGTGAACACATGGCTCCAGGAATGGAGATTGATGTGGCTATTCGTACCCACGAAATACCCCATGAATGGCCTTTAGAAGCAAGTAATGAAGCCTCTAAACTGGCTCCAGAAGTCACAGAAGCTGATAAACAGGATCGTATCGATCTTCGTGAATTGCCTTTTGTTACGATTGACGGCGAAGATGCCCGCGATTTTGACGACGCGGTGTATTGCCGTAAAAGAACGTTAGGTGGTTGGCGTTTATACGTCGCTATTGCCGATGTGAGCCACTACGTTCGCACGGGCACAGCCCTAGATACAGAAGCCCACAAACGTGCAACCTCAGTGTATTTTCCTGAGCGTGTCATTCCTATGCTGCCAGAAGCCATCTCTAATGGTTTATGTTCTCTCAATCCTCATGTTGATCGTTTGGTCATGGTGTGTGAGATGACCATTAGCAGTAAGGGCAAGCTAAGTGGCTACGAATTTTACGAAGGCCTTATCCACTCCCATGCTCGCTTAACGTACACCAAAGTAGGTGCGATGTTAGATTCAGGCGATGAGCAATGTGAGGCCTTACGTGAAGAATACAAACATGTGGTTAAACCTGTAGACCAATTACATAAGCTTTATGCTGCTTTGCGTTCTGCTCGTGATGCCCGTGGTGCTATTGATTTTGAAACCCAAGAAACACGTATTGTTTTTGGTGAAGACCGCAAGATAACAGACATAGTGCCAGTACATCGCAATGATGCCCATAAGCTCATAGAAGAGTGTATGTTGGCGGCTAACGTGAGTACGGCCAAGTTTTTAGCCAAACATAAGCTAGATGGATTGTTCCGTGTACACAAAGGACCTAAACCTAGCAAGCTAGAAAATCTACGTGGATTTTTAGGTGAAATGGGGCTGTCATTACAAGGTGGTGACGAACCAAAACCTAAGCACTACCAAGCGTTGTTGAGCTCCATTAAGGGCCGCCCAGACGCAAACTTGGTGCAAACGGTAATGTTACGTTCTTTAAGTCAAGCCGTTTATACACCAGAAAACGAAGGCCATTTTGGTTTGGGTTACGACGCTTACGCACACTTCACGTCGCCTATTCGTCGTTACCCAGATCTGCTTGTTCACCGTGCCATACGCAGTGTGATTCAAAGCAAACAGTTGAGCCGTTATGTTAAACGCATAAAAACCACGCAAAAACAGCCTCAGTCGCCATGGTATCCGTATACCACTGCCGACGTAGTGGTTTTTGGCGAGCATTGTTCAATGGCCGAGCGTCGTGCAGATGCTGCCGTTTGGGACGTAGAAGGCTGGCTTAAGTGTGAATACATGCAAGGCCATATTGGTAATTATTTCTACGCCACCATTAACGCCGTAACTAGCTTTGGTTTGTTTGTTGAGCTAGAAGACCTCTATGTGGAAGGTTTGGTGCATATCAGTGCCCTACCTGGTGATTATTATCACTTTGATGCAGCTAAGCATCGCCTTCAAGGCGAGCGTAGTGGCAAAAGTTTCCGCTTGGGGGACAGTGTTGAAGTGAAGCTGGTTCGGGTAGACCTAGACGAAAAGAAAATTGATTTTGAGTTGGCGGATGCACCACCAACAACTAAACCTAAAACTGGGCCAAAACCCAAATCAAAGTCTAAGTCTAAGCCAAAATCAAAACCTAGGGCAAAGAAACCTAGTACCGATAAGCCGGGTGATACGCCAGTAAGCGAGCCTTTGTTTGATCAAAAAGGTAAGCCTGCCGGCGGCGCAAAAAAACCGCGCCGTAGAAAAGCTTCGCCTAAAAACGCTACGCTGTAAATAAAGTATTTGAGACTCGTTAATTATGGCTAACATCGAATACGTGTTTGGCATTCACGCCGTGCAAACCAAACTGCAGCGCAACCCAGAGCGAGTGCAGGAAATCTGGTTCCAAGAAGGTCGTGAGGATCAGCGCTTAAAGCAAGTTAAAGGGTTGGCAGACGAGCAGGGCATTGAGTGTCAAATAATGCCTCGCCGTGAGCTAGACAACAAGGTGAATGGTCGTCACCAAGGTGTGGTTGCGGCTTGTACCCCAAACCCAGCTAAAGATGAACACTTTCTAACGCAGTTGTTAAAAGACCTTAATGAGCCAGCATTCTTACTGATCTTAGATGGCGTAACAGACCCCCATAACTTAGGTGCGTGTTTACGTACCGCAGACGCTGCCGGTGTGCACGCCGTCATCGCACCTAAGGATAAGTCGGCCTCGCTTAATAGCACCGTAAGCAAAGTGGCTTGTGGTGCTGCAGAGACCATTCCTTTTGTGCAGGTGACTAACCTTGCTCGCTGCCTTAAAAGTTTGCAGGATGCCGGTGTTTGGATCACCGGGACTGCAGGCGAAGCCACTGCTCATATTCACCAATCCGACCTTACAGGTAACATGGCCTTAGTTATGGGTGCCGAAGGTGAAGGTATGCGCCGCCTTACCCGTGAAGGCTGTGATCAGCTGGTTAAAATCCCTATGGCCGGAGAGGTGAGTAGCCTTAACGTTTCAGTGGCAGCAGGCGTGTGTTTATTCGAAGCGGTACGCCAGCGTAGTTAATTTACCTTTTTTGTAGTGAATTGCTTTGTCATAAACTGTTTTGTAAAAACATTTTCAAAAAATGTCCTTTTTATCCTGTGTCAAACGATGTAATACTGAAGGCTATGAAAGCCTCTCACTATATTCATAAATACAGGAGTAAGATATGCAATTTTTAGCGTTGATTTATAGCAGTGAAGGCAGCGAAGATGTGACGATGTCCGAGTTGATGGAGCAATACACAGACTTTGGCCAACGTGCCAGTGCTGCCGGAGTGGTAGCAGGCGGAAATGCTTTACAGCCCATTTCCACTGCAACCTCTGTGCAAATAAGACAAGGCAAACAAACTATCCTAGATGGCCCTTTTGCAGAGACAAAAGAGCAACTTGGCGGTTACTATTTGTTGCAGTGTAAGGATTTAGATGAGGCGATAATGTGGGCTGCTCAGATCCCCACTGCGCGTTATGGCACTGTTGAGGTTCGTCCCGTGCATGAGATGGGCTAAGTTGAATGACGGCTATGAACTAACTCAGCTCATACGAGCTGAGTACGGTCTTTTGGTGGGTTCTTTAATGTCTATGGCTGGTGATTTGTCGTTGGCCGAAGATGCGCTGCAAGAGGCTCTTGCTCAGGCGTTAGAGCAGTGGCCAAATAATGGTCAGCCAAAAAACCCTGCGGCTTGGATTCTTACCGTAGCTCGCAGGCGTTTACTTGATCAATTACGAAAAACTAAACATCGAAACGCTGATGCTGTACAACACGCTCTGCTAGATACACACCCAACTCAATATGATGATGTGTATGACAGCGGCGGTGATATACCAGATCATCGATTGGAATTAATATTCACCTGTTGTCATCCTTCATTAG
>JBLHQO010000016.1:0-18646 GCA_047625285.1 Oceanospirillaceae bacterium | reverse complement strand
ACTTTGCCCACCGCCCAACCTAATTTGAGCATAAAGTCGGGGGTAATCGGGTATTCACCGCAACGCCCACGAATACCGTCTGTGCCAAAATATTTCATACCGAGCTCCTCAATCTAACTTCCCTTAGTTGTTAACTTAATCACTTATCATAACCGCGTGAGCCATAAGTAACGCGTCAACCGTAGGGCCCACATCGTGCGTTCGCACAATACGCGCGCCTCGCTCATAAGCTATCACAGACACTGCTAGCCCACCATATAGTCTCTCACCAACCGGCCGATCTAACACACTGCCAATCATACTTTTACGCGACATACCTACTAAAACAGGTAACCCTATATTAACTAATTGATGGAGATGTTTAAGTAACTGTAGATTATGATCCAGGGTTTTGCCAAAACCAAAACCGGGATCTATGAGTATACGCTCTAGTGGTATACCCACGCGAGCGCATTGCTTAAAGCGCTCATCAAAATAAAGGCCAATGTCCCCTACTACAGAATCGTATACGGGGTTGTCTTGCATGGTTTTAGGATTGCCCTGCATATGCATAAGGCATACGGGTAGTTGGGTATCAGCTGCAGCCTGTAAGGCACCAGCTCGCCCCAGAGCACGTACATCATTAATGAGCCCTGCACCCGCTTTAGCCGCGGCGGTCATCACTTGCGAGGTACTGGTATCGATAGACACCACCACATCTAAAGAAGCACGGATAGCTTCGATAACAGGAATAACACGATCTAGCTCTTGTTGAACCGATACGGGGTCGGCTCCTGGGCGAGTAGATTCGCCACCAATATCGAGAAAACTAGCCCCTTCTGCCACCATGGCACGCGCACGCGCCATAGCTGCATCCACGCACAATGACTGGCTGGTAAACAGGCTGCCGCCGTCAGAAAAGGAATCGGGAGTAACATTAACCACTCCCATAACATGCGGCTTCGTTAAATCGAGCCATTGGTCACCAAATAACATCTTAGCTTGGAGCTTCGTCGGCACCTGGCACATCACTGTTGCCCGCATCTAAGTCTGATTCTGCAACAGTAGCTTGGTCTTGCGCTGAAGCGGCACTATTGCCACCATCGGCATCCGAGCCATTACCATTACGATCTTGGTCGTCCCAATCTGCTGGCGCGGACACTTCTTCGCGGGCTAGCAATTGATCTAACTGACTTGAATCAATGGTTTCGTACTTCATCAATGCATCAGCCATGGCATCAAGAATGTCGCGGTTGTCATGTAAAAGAACGCTTGCACGCTCATAACAATTTTCAATAATATCTCTTACTTCGCCATCAATAGCCGCTGTGGTTTCATCGGAGAAGCCTTTAGCACCCTGACCTTGCGCACCGCTAAATGGATCAGCATCTTCAGATTCATAAAGCAATGGGCCTAGCTTTTCTGACAAGCCCCACTTAGTCACCATATTGCGCGCTAATTGTGTAGCTCGCTGAATGTCGTTGGATGCACCCGTAGTCACGCCGTCTTTGCCTAAGGTCATTTCTTCGGCAATACGACCACCGTATAGGCTACAGATTTGGCTCAAGATACCTTGGCGAGACAAGCTATAACGATCTTCTTCGGGCAAGAACATAGTCACACCCAAGGCGCGTCCACGTGGAATAATGGTCACTTTATACACTGGATCGTGATCTGGCACCAAACGTCCAACAATAGCGTGACCGGCTTCGTGATAGGCTGTATTGAGCTTTTCTTTAGGCTGCATGACCATAGACTTACGCTCGGCGCCCATCATAATCTTATCTTTGGCCTTCTCTAACTCGTCCATACCTACGGTGCGTTTATTTAACCGTGCAGTAAACAAAGCCGCTTCGTTCACTAGGTTGGCCAAATCTGCACCAGAGAATCCTGGTGTACCACGAGCAATAAGTTGTGGTTTTACGTCATCACCCAAAGGTACTTTTTTGAGGTGCACATTAAGAATTTGTTCCCTGCCACGGATATCTGGTAACGGCACATGGACCTGACGGTCAAATCGACCAGGGCGCAATAACGCTTTGTCTAACACGTCTGGACGGTTAGTAGCCGCAATAACAATAATGCCTTCATTGCCTTCAAAGCCATCCATTTCTACCAATAACTGGTTTAGAGTTTGTTCGCGCTCATCGTTACCACCACCCATGCCAGCACCACGATGGCGACCTACAGCATCAATTTCGTCGATAAAGATAATACATGGGGCTTGTTTTTTGGCTTGCTCAAACATGTCACGTACACGGGACGCACCTACACCTACAAACATTTCCACAAAATCAGAGCCGGAAATACTAAAGAACGGCACCTTGGCTTCACCAGCAATGGCTTTTGCCAATAACGTTTTACCGGTACCTGGAGCACCAGACATAAGCACACCGCGTGGAATGTGGCCACCTAAGCGTTGAAATTTTCCAGGATCCCGTAAAAATTCCACCAATTCTTGTACGTCTTCTTTGGCTTCTTCAACACCTGCAACATCTGCGAAGGTGGTTTTGATTTGGTCTTCGCTCATTAATCGAGCTTTACTCTTGCCAAAGGACATTGGGCCGCCCTTGCCACCTGCGCCGCCTTGCATTTGGCGCATAAAGAACATAAATACCACAATGATAATAAGTATCGGTGCACTAGCCACCAATAACTGTATCCAAATACTTTGTTGCTCTGGTTGTTTACCCACAATATCTACTTCGTGAGTCAGTAGATCATCGACTAACTTAGGGTCTGATAAGGCGGGTCGAACCACTTCGAAACTGGAGCCATTACCAAGCTTGCCACTAATGATGAGGCCGTCAACTTCAACACTTTTAACCTGATCAAGCTGTACTGCCTTCACAAACTCTGAATAGCTCACGCGATTAGGAGCAGCTTCTTGGCTAAAATTGTTAAACACCGTCAACAGCACCGCTGCGATGATGAGCCATAAAACTAAGTTCTTTGTCATATTGTTCAAGTGCTAAACTCCTAATCCTCAGTACGAGGCTGGCTTGGGTAGTAAGGACCTTGTTTACTGGCCTTTGAAACCGGTTGCCAATTGATAAACTTCGCGAGAACGTCCGCGAGAAGCATCGGGTTTACGTGACCGTACGCTAGTAAAACTGCTACGGGTGTCTTTTAATAAATCATCAAAACCTTCCCCGTGAAACACTTTAGTCACAAATGTGCCTCCAGGTTTCAATACGCTACGGGCCATATCTAAGGCCAGTTCAACCAAATACATAGAGGTTGGCTGATCAATAGCTGGGTTACCACTCATATTGGGGGCCATATCAGAAATTACAAGGTCTGCTTTTTCACCACCTAACGCCGCTACGATCTGATCGTAAACCGCTTGCTCAGTGAAATCACCTTGCACAAACGTGACATCCGCAATGGAATCCATTGGTAATATATCTGAAGCCACCACTGTGCCTTCTTCGCCTACCAGCTGCATGGCAACTTGAGTCCAGCCACCTGGGGCTGCGCCTAAGTCGACCACAGTCATTCCAGGGCGAAGCAGGCGATCCTTTTTACTCATTTCTAGCAGCTTATAACTGGCACGAGAGCGGTAGCCATCTTTTTGTGCCTGTTTTACATAGGGGTCGTCAAAGTGCTCTTTTAGCCAATTGGCGCTGGTTTTTGATCTAGCCAAGGGAATCTCTATTGATAGTTCGCAAAGTAAATGGGGAAATCTAGCGGCTAACAAGCGCAAACGCCAGACATGCGGTATAATATCGGCCAGTTTAACACAGCCATGGGGCCTATGGCGCCCAACAATTGATCTTTGGACAACCATGAATTTAGCACAATCACAGAAAAAACAACTTCGCTCCATTGGCCATGACCTGCATCCGCTTGTCACTGTGGCTGGTAACGGCCTTTCAGAAAACGTTATGATAGAAATTAACCGCGCGTTATTTGACCATGAATTGATCAAGGTTAAATTTTCTGTGGGTGATCGTGAGGTGAAAAACGCACTCATTGCAGACATGTGTAAACAAAGCGGTGCAACACTAGTACAATCTATCGGCAACGTTGCACTAGTGTATGCAAGCAACCCTAATGCAGACCCTAAAAAATCTAACTTAGAACGTTAATATTTAGGCCCAAATCACAGATCTCTCCCACACAAGCGTGGGAGCTGCATAAGGTGATTAACTGGTTTATGCGATATGCTGAACACCAGCAATTTCGTATTCAATCACGCCGCCAGGTGTGGTTACACGCACCTCATCTCCCTCGTTCTTGCCTATAAGCGCCCGAGCGATGGGTGATTTAAGTGATATTTTTCCAACCTTGATATCAGCCTCGTCTTCACCCACGATGTTGTACACTTTTTCTTCGTCGGTATCTAAATTAATAATGGTCACCGTAGCACCAAAAATAACCGTACCTGTGTGTGGAATCTGGCTAATATCGATCACTTGCACCAGGGATAATTTAGCTTCCACCTCTTGAATACGGCCTTCACAAAAGCTTTGCTGATCACGGGCGGCGTGGTATTCCGCATTTTCTTTTAAATCGCCATGCTCGCGAGCCGTGGCAATGTCTTTAATAATCCGCGGCCTAGTGACACTTTTTAATTCTTTTAACTCGGTACGTAGCAATTGCTCTCCACGTACCGTCATAGGGACTTTAATAATGGCCATAATTAATATTTCCTTACGCTGTCAGCGTAGCATGCATGTCTTGCAAGCGACGCACTTCTTGTTCTTCACCAAACGCCAACCCTTCCATCACTGCAAGGCCACCCGTTAAGGTAGTAGAGTATGCTACTTTATGTTGTAGCGCGGAGCGACGAATAAGCGATGAATCGTTAATGGCTTGGCGCCCTTCTGTGGTGTTCACAACAAAGGTGATTTCATCATTTTTGATCTTATCAACAATGTTAGGTCGGCCTTCCATTACCTTGTTCACCAGCTCACACTCAAAACCGGCGTCAGCTAATGTTTTTTGAGTGCCACTAGTAGCAACCAATGTAAAACCAAGATGTATTAAACCCGCCGCCAACTTGATTGATGCTGGCTTATCTACTTCACGTACTGAAACAAAGGCTTTTCCGGCCACCGGCATAGCTTGGCCCGTACCTATATGCGCCTTAGAAAACGCTTCTGCGAAGCTATTACCAATGCCCATTACTTCGCCCGTTGACTTCATTTCTGGGCTAAGAATGGGGTCGACCCCTGGGAACTTGTTGAACGGGAACACCGCTTCTTTAACGTTAAAGTACCCTGGGATAATTTCTTTAGTGAAACCAATATCCACAAGGGCCTTACCCGCCATCACTTGCGCCCCAATATCTGCCAAAGAAACACCAATACACTTAGACACAAAAGGTACAGTACGAGAAGCACGAGGATTCACTTCAATAACGTAAATTTCGCCATCCTGCCATGCCAGCTGAGTATTCATTAAACCGATAACACCAAGTTCTAACGCCATACGCTTCACTTGCTCACGCATGACATCTTGCACATCTTGTGGCAAATCGTATGGTGGCAATGAACAGGCAGAGTCACCCGAGTGAATGCCTGCTTGCTCAATGTGCTGCATAATGGCACCAATCACCACTTGTTCACCGTCACACACAGCATCGATATCCACCTCTACCGCATTACTCAAAAATCGATCTAGCAACACCGGGGAGTCGTGAGACACTTGCACGGCTTCGTGCATGTAGCGCTTAAGGTCACCTTCTTCGTGTACAATTTCCATGGCACGGCCACCTAACACATAGGATGGACGCACAACCAACGGATAACCAATTTTTTCTGCCGCACGAACGGCTTCTTCTTCGCTACGCACGGTGGCGTTTTCTGGTTGTAATAAGCCTAAACGCTGAATCATTTGCTGGAATCGCTCACGGTCTTCGGCGCGGTCAATTGCTTCTGGGCTAGTGCCTAATATAGGCACCCCGGCATTCTCTAGATCAACGGCAAGCTTAAGTGGTGTTTGCCCACCATACTGCACAATAACGCCTTTAGGTTTTTCAATGTGTACAATTTCCAACACGTCTTCTAGGGTGACAGACTCAAAGTAGAGGCGATCTGAGGTGTCATAGTCGGTAGAGACAGTCTCTGGGTTACAGTTAACCATAATGGTTTCGTAACCCTGCTTACGCATAGTCAAAGCGGCATGTACACAACAGTAGTCAAATTCAATACCCTGACCAATGCGGTTAGGTCCACCACCTAAAATCATTATTTTTTCGCGATTGCTAGGGCGTGACTCGCACTCTTCTTCATAGGTAGAGTACATGTATGCCGTGTCTGTAGAGAACTCAGCAGCACACGTATCAACTCGTTTGTATACAGGGCGAATACCCAGCTTTTGACGGTGCTGACGGAAGCCTTTTTCAGTAAGGCCTAACAAGGTAGCCAAGCGAATATCGGAGAAACCCTTACGTTTAAGGTTATAAACACGGTTATAGTTAAGGTCTGCAAGGCCTAAGGTAGCAAGCTTTGCTTCTTCTTGTATTAAGTCTTGTATCTGCACCAAGAACCACGGATCGATTCCAGAGTATTCATAAATCTCTTGTACTTCCATACCCATACGTAAGGCATCACCAACGTATTGAATACGATCTGCACGGGGGGTCTTTAGTTCAGCAATGATTCTATTACGAGCACCTGTTTGAGCGACATCTAGAATTGGGTCCAAACCATGGATACCTGTTTCTAGACCACGCAACGCCTTCTGCAACGACTCTTGGAAAGTACGGCCAATAGCCATCACTTCGCCTACAGATTTCATTTGCGTGGTTAAGCGATCGTCTGCTTGAGGGAATTTCTCAAAAGTGAAACGAGGGATCTTAGTAACCACGTAATCTATGGAAGGCTCGAACGAGGCCGGCATAGCGCCGCCGGTAATCTCGTTTTGTAACTCGTCTAAGGTATAACCAACAGCCAACTTAGCCGCCACTCTGGCAATAGGGAAACCGGTTGCTTTAGACGCCAGTGCTGATGAGCGAGAGACCCGAGGGTTCATCTCGATCACCACCATACGACCATCTTCTGGGTTAACACCAAACTGTACGTTAGAACCACCTGTTTCTACACCAATTTCACGCAATACTGCCAATGAGGCATTACGCATGATTTGGTATTCTTTGTCGGTGAGGGTTTGAGCCGGGGCTACAGTGATAGAGTCACCGGTGTGCACACCCATGGCATCAAAGTTTTCAATGGAACAAATAATGATGCAGTTGTCGTTGGTGTCACGCACCACTTCCATTTCATACTCTTTCCAACCAATCAAAGACTCATCAATGAGTAACTCACTGGTAGGTGAAAGATCTAATCCACGGGTACAAATTTCTTCAAATTCTTCACGGTTGTAGGCAATACCACCACCTGAGCCACCCATGGTAAAGGATGGACGAATAATCGCAGGGAAACCAATACGCGTCTGTACGTCAAACGCTTCTTCCATAGTGTGGGCAATTTCAGCACGAGGACACTCTAGGCCAATGTTCTTCATAGCCTTATCAAAACGATTTCGATCTTCTGCTTTGTCGATGGTGTCTGCATCAGCTCCAATCATTTCTACATTGTATTTGGCCAACACACCCATACGGTTGAGGTCTAACGCACAGTTAAGCGCTGTTTGACCACCCATCGTAGGCAAAATGGCACTTGGACGCTCTTTTTCAATGATTTTCTCTACCGTTTCCCAACGAATAGGCTCTATGTAGGTGGCGTCTGCCATAGAGGGGTCGGTCATAATGGTAGCTGGGTTAGAATTCACCAAAATAACGCGGTAGCCTTCTTCGCGAAGGGCTTTACAAGCTTGAGCACCGGAATAATCAAATTCACAGGCTTGGCCAATGATGATAGGGCCAGCACCAAGGATCAATATACTTTCTAGGTCGGAACGTTTAGGCATGTCGGATATCCAATAATTTTGTTGCTGTGTGATTAAGCTTTTCGAGCCATCGCCTTTTTAGCCGACATCGTGTCGATAAAGCGATCAAACAAAGGCGCTACATCATGTGGGCCTGGGCTCGCTTCTGGGTGACCTTGAAAACTAAAGGCCTGCTTATCGGTACGTTCAATACCTTGCAAAGAACCGTCAAACAAAGACTTGTGGGTAGCCCGCAAGTTGCTTGGCATGGAATCTTCTGCCACGGCAAAACCATGGTTCTGACTAGTAATCATAACCACCTTAGTGTCGAGATCTTGTACTGGATGGTTGGCGCCATGGTGACCAAACTTCATTTTTTCTGTCTTGGCACCAGAAGCCAAGGCCAATAACTGGTGACCTAGGCAAATACCAAACACTGGCGTGTCTGTTGCTAGAATTTCTTTGATGGCGGCAATGGCATAATCGCATGGCTCCGGATCACCAGGGCCGTTAGACAAAAACACACCATCTGGATTCATTGCCAATACATCTTTAGCCGGTGTTTGTGCCGGTACCACAGTGACGTCGCAACCGCGCTCAACTAACATACGCAGGATATTACGCTTAACGCCATAGTCGTAGGCGACAACCTTTAAGTGGCCGTCGGTCTTTTCCAAATTACCTTCGGCCAAGTCCCAGGTAGAGCCTGTCCAGTGATACGTTTCTTTAACGGTAACCTCTTTGGCAAGGTCCATGCCCTTTAAGCCAGCAAAACCTTTCGCTGCGGCCAAGGCAGCAGCTTCATCAAGGTCTTCACCTGCCATGATACAGCCACTTTGTGCCCCTTTTTCACGCAAAATACGCGTAAGGCGGCGAGTGTCGATATCGGCAATAGCCACAACATTGTTGGCAATTAAATATTCGTCAAGGGGTTGAGTATTACGCCAGTTACTCGCAGCTAAAGGCAAGTCTCTAATGACTAAACCGGCAGACCAGATAAACTCAGATTCTTCGTCTTCTGAGTTAGTTCCGGTGTTGCCGATATGTGGGTAAGTAAGGGTAACGATTTGGTGGGCATAAGACGGATCCGTAAGGATTTCTTGGTAGCCAGTCATAGACGTGTTGAACACCACCTCACCGGTGCTTTGGCCAGTGGCGCCAATAGCAACCCCTCTAAATATGCTGCCGTCTTCTAAAGCCAGAATGGCGGGAGTAGTCAATGGGGGCCTCCTCAGGTGTGATACGTAACGCGTGCAAAATATTTTTTAACAGGTACAAAAAATGCGGCCTCTAGTCGCAAAAAAGCGAGGTGTGTAGGACACACCCCGCTTTTTATAAATACTATGACCGGCAGCTAAATTATCGCGCCTGTGAACTGGTGAAATTATACAGAACAACCCAGCCTTTTGTCTAGCAGATAATCCAGACCTATACGCATAAGCTAGTCTTTCAAACCTAACACATCCTGCATATCGTACAAGCCATTATTCTGCCCTTTTAACCAAGCACAGGCACGCACAGCTCCTTGAGCGAAGGTCATACGGCTGCTGGCTTTGTGAGTGATTTCAATACGCTCACCTTCGCTGGCAAACAACACAGTGTGATCACCAACCACGTCACCGGCACGAATGGTTTCAAAACCAATCTCGGTGGCTGTACGAGGGCCGGTGATCCCTTTACGACCGTAAACCGCGCATTCATCCAAGTTACGGCCCATGGCATCGGCCACAACCTCACCTAAACGTAATGCCGTACCAGATGGGGCATCTACCTTATGGCGATGGTGGGTTTCGATGATTTCTACGTCGTAACCTTCCTGCAACACACTGGCGGCGCGATGCAGAATATCGAGCAACAGGTTAATACCAACACTCATATTGGGTGCGAATACTACAGGGGTTAGCCGGCCCTGGTCATACAGCGTTTGCTTCTGTTCACTACTTAAACCTGTAGTGCCTATAACCATAGCTTTGTTAAGCCGTACACATTCAACAAGGTTGGCTAGGGTTAGTTCTGGGTTGGTGAAATCAATGAGCACATCAAAGTCATCAGCTGCGCCAGCTAACGAGTTTGTAAGGACAACACCCAATTTACCAACACCCGCCAACTCGCCAGCATCCGCACCCACTAAGCTACTGTTAGGTGAAACAATGGCAGCACCCAAGCTTACGCCCGGCGTTTGATGAACCGCTTCGACAAGCACTTTACCCATGCGCCCCGCGGCGCCCATTACTGCAATTCGTGTCATGCCTCACCTCTATACATTGCCACGCTCAACTCGCAATGACGGGTTATTCTGGATCACCACGCTTTACTCGCAGCTACGCGCCAACCTAGCTATCTTCGAAGAAGCTCTTCACGCCTTCAAACCAAGACGATTTTTTAGGCGAGTGTTTACCTTTGGTTGCTTCCATAGTGTCATGGAACTTACGCAATAAGTCTTTTTGCTCTTTGTTAAGATGCACTGGTGTTTCTACCGCCACACGACACATAAGGTCACCTTGGCCGCCGCCGCGCACTTGTGTTACACCTTTACCACGTAAACGGAACATTTTTCCGCTTTGAGCACCTTCTGGGATTTTTAACTTAACACGGCCGTCTAAGGTGGGCACTTCGATGTCGCCGCCCAAAGCCGCATCAGTAAAGCTAATAGGCACTTCACAGTACAAATTCTTGCCATCGCGAGTGAATATTTTATGCTCGCGCACAGACACTTGCACGTACAAGTCGCCACTTGGGCCGCCGTTCACGCCTGCTTCGCCTTCACCGGTTAAACGAATACGATCGCCCGTATCAACGCCGGACGGAATCTTCACAGATAGGGTTTTGTATTCTTGTACCCGACCGTCACCATGACAAGAATTACATGGATCACTGATCACCTTACCGTTACCATGGCAGGTTGGGCACGTTTGTTGTACCGAGAAAAAGCCCTGCTGCATACGCACTTGGCCTTGACCATGACAGGTGCTACAGGTTTTGCTACTGGTACCTGGCCTAGCGCCAGAACCGTCACATGGTTTACACTCTACCTGAGTAGGTATACGGATTTCTTTGGTAGTGCCGCGGACCGCTTTTTCTAGATCCAAGTCCATGGTGTAGCGTAAGTCGGAACCACGCTGAACACTAGAACGACCTCCCCCTGCGCCACCGGCACCACCAAAAATGTCGCCAAACATGTCGCCAAACACATCTCCAAAACCAGCGCCCGCACCGCCGCCGCCTCTAGCATTTGGATCTACGCCAGCATGACCATACTGATCATAGGCAGCTTTCTTTTGCTCATCGGCTAAGATTTCGTATGCTGCGTTAACTTCTTTAAAGCTCTCTTCGGCAGCCTTATCACCCGGGTTACGGTCTGGGTGATACTTCATCGCCATACGGCGAAAAGCCTGTTTGATTTCTTTTTTATCGGTGCCTTTGGCCACGCCAAGAACTTCGTAAAAATCGCGTTTAGACATAGTTGTTCCACTGTACTTTCTACTGGGCTTCTACTGTATTTTTACCACAAGAAGCAGATACAAGAACGCAGGACCTAGGCCCCGCGTTGTAATATTGCGCCCCATTAAAGGGGCGTTAGTAGGCGTATTCGGCTTACTTTTTATCTTCGTTTTTAACTTCTTCAAACTCTGCATCAACTGCATCGTCTGCGCTAGCTTCACCAGAAGCTTCGGCGTCACCTTGAGCTGCAGCATCTTCTGCATACATCTTCTGAGCTATTGCACCAGAGGCTTCAGTCAAAACAGCAACGGCAGCTTCAATAGCTTCTTTGTCGTCGCCTTTAAGGGCGTCTTCAACAGAATCAATTGCAGTTTGTACTGCTGCTTTTTCTTCGTCCGTCGCTTTGTCGCCAGCTTCCTCAATCATCTTCTTAGAAGAGTGAACCATGCCGTCGGCAGTATTACGAACCTGTACCATTTCTTCAAACTTCTGATCTTCAGCAGCGTTAGCTTCGGCATCTTGTACCATTTGTTCAATTTCTTCATCGCTTAAGCCAGAAGAGGCTTTAATGATGATGGACTGTTCTTTACCAGTACCTTTGTCTTTAGCGGATACATTCAAAATGCCGTTAGCGTCTATGTCGAAGCTCACTTCAATCTGTGGCATACCACGCGGGGCTGGTGGAATGTCGCTAAGGTCAAATCGACCCAAAGATTTGTTCTGTGTAGCCTGCTTACGCTCACCCTGACACACGTGAATGGTCACAGCAGCTTGATTGTCGTCTGCAGTAGAGAACACCTGAGACTTCTTGGTTGGAATAGTAGTATTCCTATCAATTACTGAGGTCATTACGCCACCCATGGTTTCAATACCAAGAGTCAAAGGCGTTACATCTAGCAACAATACGTCTGTTACGTCACCGGCCAATACGCCACCTTGAATCGCTGCGCCCATAGCTACAGCTTCGTCTGGGTTAACGTCTTTACGTGGCTCTTTGCCGAAGAAGCTTGTTACTTCGGCTTGAACCAAAGGCATACGGCTCTGGCCGCCAACCATAATCACTTCGTCGATTTCGCTAGCTTCTAAGCCAGCATCTTTGAGTGCTTGAGCACATGGCTTCAAAGTGCCCGCTACCAGATCTTCTACCAAAGACTCCAACTTAGCGCGAGAAATCTTTACGTTTAAGTGCTTAGGGCCAGAGGCATCTGCAGTGATGTAAGGTAAGTTAACATCAGTTTGGCTAGAGCTAGACAATTCAACCTTAGCTTTTTCTGCAGCTTCTTTAAGACGCTGCAGGGCTAATGGGTCGTTATGCACATCAATACCAGAATCTTTCTTGAACTCGGCAGCCAAAAATTCGATCAAACGTAGGTCAAAGTCTTCACCACCTAAGAATGTGTCACCGTTAGTAGCCAATACTTCAAACTGAGTTTCGCCATCTACGTCAGCAATCTCGATGATCGAGATGTCGAATGTACCACCACCCAAGTCATACACGGCAATAGTAGAATCGCCGCGGCTCTTATCAAGGCCATAAGCCAATGCAGCAGCTGTAGGCTCGTTGATGATACGCTTAACTTCAAGGCCAGCAATACGGCCTGCATCTTTAGTGGCCTGGCGTTGAGAGTCATTAAAGTAGGCAGGTACAGTAATTACAGCTTCGGTAACAGCTTCGCCTAGGTAGTCTTCAGCAGTCTTCTTCATCTTCTTCAAGATTTCAGCAGAAACTTGTGGTGGCGCTTTGCTTTCGCCATTGATGTTAACCCAAGCATCGCCGTTGTCGGCTGCTTCAATTTTGTAAGGCACCATCTTGATGTCTTTTTGCACTACGTCATCTTTGAACTTACGACCGATCAAACGTTTAATAGCAAACAAGGTGTTAATTGGGTTAGTTACCGCTTGACGCTTAGCAGATTGACCTACCAAAATTTCGCCATCTGCAGCAAAAGCAATAATGGAAGGAGTGGTACGATCGCCCTCCGCGTTCTCAATTACTTTAGCGCTGCCACCATCTAAAACAGACACACACGAGTTGGTTGTGCCTAAGTCAATACCAATGATCTTTCCCATCATAAACTCCAATTCTTAATTCACCCTTACCAGGGTTTTGATTCAATTCTGCTCAGTTGTGTCAGTGGCCTTAGGTTCTTTTAACCTTAAGCTTAGCGCAACTTGCTTGTGTTCATATGTAAGGTCGTTTGCTCAAATTTCAAGTAATAAAACCTTAATTTTTCTATTTAGAAACCACTACCATTGCCGGACGTACAAGCCGCCCATTTAAGGTGTACCCTTTTTGAAACACTTCCATTACCGTGTTAGGCTCAAGATCCGGATTAGGCACAGCAGTCATGGCTTCATGTAATGCTGGATTGAACGGTTCGCCGTGTGGATCTAGCTGATCCACGTTAAATTTCTTCAGGCCATCCAAGAGCATTTTTTGGCTCATCTCAACACCTTCAAGTAAGCCTTCCAGGCTAGCTCCGTCAGACTTACCCGCTTCAATAGCACGGCCTAGATTATCCAGCAAAGAAACCACTTCGGTCATCAGTTTTTCTTGACCAAACTTATGAGCTTTAGCCACATCCTGCTCACTACGGCGGCGAATATTTTGTACCTCTGCTTGCGCCCGCAACACATCAGCTTGCTGCTCATCAACTTTAACCAAGGCTACTTCTAGCTCAGCCTGCACTGCCTCAACAGTGATTTCCTCGAGCACTTCCTCAAGAGGCGCTTCAGCACCTTGTTCGGCTACATTAGCTTCTAATTCAACTTCAGCTTCAGGTGGCTGTTCTTGCTCGCTCATTGACTTCTCCGTTACATAACGTTCGCAACCTTCACAATAAGGCCACTTGACTGCCCACCTATATGGGGACGCTGCCGCCTGATTCAAGCAATGTGGACTGAGTTTTATTGGCTTTTAGATAAAAACATTGAAGCCCATAGAAAAGTACTGGACATAACACCACTACTGGTTATACTTACAGTATAATAATTCACGGGAGCAGCATCATGTTGCAACAGCTAATTGTTCACCATTACGCCTTAGTAGACTTTTTACACCTAGACTTTAACCACAAAATGACCGCTATTAGTGGCGAAACCGGAGCCGGAAAGTCCATCCTTCTTGGCGCCCTAGGTTTAACCTTAGGTGATAGAGCTGAATCTGGATGCGTACGACAAGGTTCCGAACGTGCAGACATTCACGCCGTGTTCGACCTTACTCAACTACCCCAAATAAAGGACTATTTATCGGCCAAACACCTTGCGGCAGCCGAAGATCCAGACACCTGTATATTACGCCGCATCGTTAACCAAGACGGCCGTTCCAGAGGTTATATCAATGGCAAACCAGTAAATATAACCGCCCTCAAAGAACTTGGCCGCCAACTCATCAACATACACGGCCAGCACGAACACCAACATTTACTCGGTAGAGACAGTCACCAAACTCTTTTAGACGCCTTTGGGCATTACCCAAAACAGCAAGATGCTGTAGCCGACATTAGCCATGAATGGCTGGAGTTTGATCGCCAAATTAAGGCCCTCACTGGCGGTCAGCAACTGTCTGAAGCGGAGCAACAGTTATTGCAGTATCAAGTAGATGAGCTTGAGCAGTTAAATCTATTAAATGACGAGCTACTAGCGCTAGAACAAGAACACAAACAGCGAGCCAATGCAGACCAATTGCTCCAAGCGGTACGGTGCGCCCTACCCGATAACCCATAAGGTGAAGACCCTACGGCGTGCCTGCAGCGTTGGCAGCAACAGCTGCAAAATTTCAGCCAACATAGCCCTCACCTTACGGCCGCTGTAGACATGCTTGCTAGCGCAGCGATACAAGTAGAAGAAAGCCAACTGGAGTTACAAAACTTCCTGCAAGGTTTTGATGAAGATCCAGCGCGCTTACAAACCCTAGAACACCGCCTAGACCAGATTTATAGCATAGCAAGAAAACATAAAATACAGGCTGCTGATCTACCAGAACACCTATGCCTACTACAACAACAACTACAGCAGAATCAAGATCAAGAAGGGCAACTGGATGCCATCCACAAACAACAAATAGCGCTCGCTGATGCGTATGACGAAGCAGCAACCAGACTAACTAAAGCAAGACAAACGGCGGCTAAACAACTTGAAAAAGCGGTTGGTGAGCAGCTTACTCTTTTAGGCATGCCTAACTGTCGACTAGAGCTGAGCATGCAAACCAAGGTAGGCACTCGATTGCAACCCCAAGGGCGTGATGACATAGAGATTCTAATAAGCACAAACCCTGGCCAAAGCGCCAAACCTTTGGCCAAAATTGCCTCCGGTGGTGAGCTGTCTCGCATTAGCCTAGCCATACAGGTGGTGATCGCTACAACCAGCATCACTCCTAGCTTAATCTTTGATGAAGTAGACGTGGGTATTGGCGGAGCCACAGCAGAGATAGTGGGCCAACTATTGTCTCAACTTGGCCAGCATTGCCAGTTGTTATGCATCACCCACCTACCCCAAGTGGCAAGCCAAGCACAACACCATTTACAAGTGAGCAAGTCTAGCCAAGGGCAAGCAACACAAACTCAGGTTGCCGCACTGGATGAGGATCAGAGAATACAAGAAATTGCGCGCATGTTAGGCGGTGTTAAGCTCACTCAACAAACCTTGGCCCACGCTAAAGAAATGTTAGGCACTGGTGCGTTGCTGCACTAAGTGCCACAATTAGTAGTATTCAACAAAAAACTAGTCCTTACTTACACCATACAAATAGACAGTACGGCTAGTAAGGTCATAACCCAGCTCAACCGCTATTTCTTCTAGGCGCTTATTTAGCACAGGATCGCTAAACTCTTTGATCTTGCCTGATTTGATACAGACAATGTGGTCGTGACTGCCCTCTGTGGCCAATTCAAATACCGAGTTGCCGCCCTCAAAATGGTGGCGTACCACTAAACCTGCCGCTTCAAACTGTGTTAAAACACGATAAACCGTAGCCAAACCAACATCTTCACCTTGCTCCATGAGCAGTTTGTAAATATCTTCTGCGCTCCAATGGTCACCTTCTGTCGCTTGTTCTAGCATTTGGTAGATCTTGACACGCGGCAAGGTGACTTTTAACCCTGCTTTACGTAATTCTTGGCTTTCTGATGCCATAGTATTGGTTACACTCTTTAGACTATTGGGTGATTCAGGTATGATTCTGAGTTACAGACTCAACACACAGACTTGGCTAATGAAACGCTATCTTATCACGTCTTTTTTTATCGCGCTTACCAGTAGTTGTTCAAATATCGACAGCTTAGGTTTTCCTGGCGTCCATAAAATTGATATCCAACAGGGCAACCTTATCACCGATGAAATGGTGGAGCTACTCCGACCAGGTTTAACCCACAACCAAGTACAGTACGTTATGGGAACACCCTTAGTGGTTGACACCTTTAACCCTAGCCACTGGGATTATGTTTACCAGTATCGCTATGGCGATGGCCGGTTTGAAGAGCGTAAACTTAGGGTCATTTTTGAACAAGGAAGAGTGGCCCGCATCGAACAATAGTTCGCGGCCACTCCACCAACTTTATCAGCCATTTTTTTGCGCTTTAGCCGCCGCTTTTGCAGCACGATTAGCCCTAGCTTCCTTAGGGTCAATCGTTAGCGGACGGTATATTTCCACTCGCTGACCCTGTTTTATCTCTTCTGCCTGCGGGTTTTTTACTGCTTTTCCGAAAATCCCCATAGGAGTGCCTGCAAGCTGTAAACCCTCAAACTGATCAACAATGCACGACATCACAGCCGCATCATAGACGGTTGTTCCTATAGGCACTTGTAATGCCACGATTTTTTGTTGATCTGGAAGCGCAAAAGCCACCTCCACATTGATCATGCCTGTAGTATCAGTCACATCATTCTCACTTATATATATTGTCTGCACGCTTGCAAAAAGCGTCCACCATACTAGCTGCTATAGGGCCAAATAGCCCACCCAATGCCTTGCCTTTAAGTCCTGACACCCCAAACTCTAAGGCCATTTCCACTTTGCAAGCATCTGCTCTTAACGGCGTAAATGCCCAGCTTCCCCTCAGGTAGTCAAAAGGGCCATCCTGCAACTCTAAGGTTATTTTTTCATCAGCCAGTAGTGTATTACGTGTCACAAACTGGTAACTTAGCCCCGCTTTACTTAGATGTAACCTTGCGCTCATTGTTGTTGAAGATGATTCAAGTAAGTCTACTTTAGCGCAGCCATCCAAAAACTCTGGGTAACGCTCAACGTCATTCACCAACGCATACATACTCGCTGCCGAGTGCATTACCAAAGCAGAACGATTTATCGAAGCCACAGCCTTTACTCTTGGGAAAAAGGCCATATTAAAGTTAAAACAGTTCCCAATAAAGCAATATCACCAATTATTGGATAAATGTCACTGCAGCCGATTCTGGCTTAAGGTAGAATACGCCCATGGCTAAGAAATCAAAAACTCAAAAATCCTCTACCGGCACTATCGCCCTCAACAAGCGGGCGAAATTCGAATACCATTTAGACCAGCGCATCGAAGCAGGTTTGGTATTAACTGGGTGGGAAATCAAAAGTATTCGTGATGGACGCGCAAACCTTGTTGATTCGTACGTGGTAATAAAGGATCAGGAAGCCTACCTCGTAGGAGCACATATCTCTCCTCTAATGACTGCCTGCACCCACGTGGTAGCAGAACCTCGTCGTGATCGTAAGCTTTTGTTAAACAAGAAAGAAATCTCCCGCTTGTTTGCCTCCTCTTCACAGACCGGACAAACTATTGTCGCCACAGCCCTGTACTGGAAAGGCCATCGCGTTAAGTGTGAAATCTGCCTCGCTAAAGGCAAGCAACAACATGACAAACGCGCCACAGAAAAAGAACGCGATTGGAGCAAACAGAAACACCGAATCTTGATGAAAGCCTAACCAAGCCCATAACGGCTAGCATACGTCGTTATATCCCTCATATATGCCATTTGAACGCTTACAACTGGCTCAATTAATCCCACTATGTGTTTAATGCTGCTATAATCTGCCTACTTAAGGGGATGACTGGATTCGACGTTGGTTACAAACCCTGCGGTGCATGTCGAGAATGTAAGGTTTCTCGTAAATCCCACCTTGCAAAAGTTATAGTCGCAAACGACGAAAACTACGCACTAGCGGCTTAAATCCCGCTTACACTGATCACCGGATGCCTGTAAACGGTCGTGAAGTGGCTCGCAGAACAGGATCGTGTGGACTCCTCGCTCGTGGAGAAAACCCTAAAACCAATCGAGATCGCCTTATGCTCCCTGACACTTGGGCCGCGGTAGGTTAAAACAATAAAGTGATCTAAACATGTAGAGCCAATGGCAGAGGACTGGCGGACGGGGGTTCGACTCCCCCCATCTCCACCACACA
>JBLHQO010000015.1:0-18998 GCA_047625285.1 Oceanospirillaceae bacterium | reverse complement strand
TTTGTTACATTTCGTAACTTGTTAGGCCGCCTTTGATAGTTAATTTTACTCGGGCTTTTAGCTGTTGGTTAGCTAATGCTTGGTTGGTGCCGTGGCTTATCTGGCTGGATGAATCCAGTGTCCAGCTGTGGTTAGGGTCAATCAAGGTAAGATTGGCTTTTTCACCTACAGTTAGGCTTGCGGCTTTTGAAAGAGTAATAGTGGCGCTATTAAAGCTTAAAGCTTGAATGGCCAAGAGCCAGGTAAGTTCCCCCGCGTCCACTAGCCCTTGGACAAGAGGCACTAGCATGTCATAAACAGCCATGCCCGTTGCCGTAGCTGCAAAAGGAGCGCACTTAGCAGCAGATTCATGGGGCTGATGAGCAGAGCAAATGGCATCTAAAGTGCCATCTTTAATACCTGCTAGTAAGGCTTTACGGTCTGATTCATCTCGCAAAGGCGGCTGCACATGGTATTGGCTACGGTAGCCCTCTATGGCCGTGTCAGTGAAGCAAAGGTGGGCAATACCTACATCGGCGGTGATGTTCATGCCTTGTGCCTTTGCTTGGCGGATTAAAGCGACGCCAGCGGCACTAGTGATCTGGTTAAAATGGCCGCTTACACCAGTATGCTGCATGAATTGTAAGTGACGGCTGATAGAAAGGGTTTCGGCAATCACCAAGATACCATCTAAACCCATACGTGTGGCTGTAGGGCCAGCGTGCATGTGGCCCTCACCTAGTTGTTGGTCTTGCGCCTGCACAAATACCTTTAAGCCAAAGGTAGCGGCATATTCATAACAACGTAATAACACATTGTTATCGCTGATGTCGTTACTTGCGTTGCTAAAACCAATACAGCCTGCGCAGGCTAGCGCCTCCATATTACTTAGCTGAGTGCCTTTTAAATCTTTGGTGAGTGCAGCTACGGGTAGTAAGTCGCAAAACCTTGCGGCTACAACCTTGCTTTTGATCATACTGATAACAGAACCCGCATCGCTGCACGGTTGAGTATCTGGGCTAGCACATAAATGCGTGAAACCAGCGCTGGCAGCTGCCTGGGTTTCACTGGCAATAGTGCCCTTTTGAATCTGGTTTAGATCTCTTAAATAGGTGAGAAGGTCTACAAAACTGGGGCTTAAAATCATGCCTTTGGCATCGACTTCTGAGTCTGCAGTGATGCTGGTGAGATCGCCTATAGCCTCGATGCGGCCGTCTTTTATGTGTAAATCAGTCACTTTATCCAGTTGCTTGCTGGGGTCAATAAGGCGTGCACCACGAATAATCATGTTCATGGGCGTGCTTCCCTTGTTAGGCTGGACGGGTTGTTGGTTTGGGTTTGGGCTAAGGCTTGGCGCTGTTGCATTTGGCCGCTCATGGCCATAGACATCACCGCCATGCGCAGGGCAATACCATATCCTACCTGATTAAGAATCATAGATTGTGGGCCGTCAGCTACTGCCGATTCAATTTCAATACCACGGTTTATAGGGCCTGGGTGCATCACTATAGCGTTAGGCTTAGCTTGAGCCAAGCGTGCTGTAGTGAGCCCATATAAGCGGAAGTATTCACCAGCAGATGGTAAAAAGGCCGAGGCCATGCGCTCGGTTTGCAACCGCAACATGATCACCACATCTACTCCACTGATGCCACTTTCCATGTTGTTATGGGTGCTTACGCCCATACTGTTGATGGCGTGGGGCATAAGCGTATTTGGCCCCACTAAACGGATGTCGGTGCAGCCTAAGGTTTTAAGGGCATGAATTTGGTCCCGGGCCACTCGAGAATGCAAAATGTCACCCACAATGGCCACCGACAGAGGTTCAAAGCGACCCTTGTGGCGGCGAATGGTGAGCATGTCGAGCATGGCTTGGGTAGGGTGCGCATGGCGACCGTCGCCGGCGTTTATGATGGCTACATCTGGGGTCACTTGTTCGGCGATAAAATGAGCCGCGCCAGAATCTCCGTGTCGTACCACAAACATGTCGCTGTGCATGGCGCGTAAGTTCTGTAAGGTGTCGAGCAAGCTTTCGCCCTTACTTGTGGCCGAGGTTTTGATGTCTAAGGTAAGCACGTCAGCAGATAAACGTTTGGCTGCTAGCTCGAAGGTGCTACGGGTGCGAGTAGAATTTTCAAAAAATAAATTCACCACAGTGCGGCCCCGCAGTAGCGGTACTTTTTTAACCTCTTGATTACCCACCACAACAAAAGAATCGGCGGTATCTAAGATACGCTCAAGCATGAGGCGATCCAACCCTTCTGGGGTTAAAAAGTGACGCAATTCACCATTTTTTGTGAGCTGTAGATCAGCTAAATTACTCATGATTGGTTTGCTCTATAATTGACAACTTTAGGGGGGTAGGCCCGTCAAGTTGCAGATACTGGCCAGCCCCTAAATCCAATGTCAGTGCACAGGCGTCCGCTTGAACGGGTAGTTCTCGTTGATTAACACTGCACAAGGTAACCAGCTTTATACTGGCAGGGCGGCCGAAGTCAAACAGTTCGTTCATAGCCGCCCGAACGGTACGACCACTCATTAACACGTCATCTACCAACAACAAGTGACGGTCATTAATGTTAAACGGTAGTGACGAGGGGCTCACTTGGGGGTGAAGGCCATTTTTAGAGAAGTCATCTCGATAGAAAGCGATGTCTAGTTGCCCAAGAGGTGCATTAAGGTGTTCGGCAATCACCTTTGCCAGCCATACGCCGCCCGTGTGAATACCAACAACAAGGGGTTGATCTAGCTTTTGAGTAATGATGAGATGATCGATTTGATCTAATAAACTGCTGATGAGGGCGGGAGTGTCTGCGAGTTGTGGGTGTTGTGTAGCTCCCATTAGGCTTCCTCTTTGTATGTGTTTGGCGTGTCTTACCATGTTAACTATGGTTAATGATGGCTAAAAGGCACGGTTGATAAGCGGTGTTCAGTTTCACTAAACCAGCTTTGAAGTATTAACCCAGCGGCGATACCGTCTACCCCATGTTTTTTCCAATCGCTGCCACCGCCGGCTTCAAGATGCTCTTGTTTGGCGGCTTGAGTGGATAGGCGTTCGTCAACCACATAACAGGGGCGATCAAAACGAGCACTCATACGATTGGCAAATTTGCGTGCCCGTATCGCCATCTCGCTGATAGAACCGTCCATATTATACGGAATTCCCACTACAAATGCTTGTGCTTGCCATTGCGCTACTAGGCTTTCCAAGGTTTGCCAGTTGGGGATGCCGTCTTGGGCTTTTATGGGCGCTAATACAATAGGCTGAGTATGGGGATTGCTGGCAAAGGCTGCGCCTATACGTTTGCTGCCAAAGTCGAAGCCTAGCAAATTAAGGGGTTTATCCATGGCCAATTTTGGTCGAAATTAGGTTGATGTCGATGCCTAATAAGTCAGCTGCAGCCTGAAAACGATCTTCTGGAGGCATATTAAACACGATATCTGCGTCAAACGGGCAGCAAAGCCAGGCATTGTCAACCAGCTCTTGCTCCAACTGACCAGGGCCCCAGCCAGAATAACCTAAGGCAATGAGACTGTGTTCTGGGCCATTCGCGTGGGCGATATCGTTAATCACATCAGAGGACGTGGTTAGGCATAAGTCCTCTGACACCCGAATACTAGATTGCCATTGTTTATTACTTAATGGCGTATGCAGAACAAAGCCATGTTCTGGCTGTACTGGGCCTCCGGTAAATATGGGGTGTTCTACGTCTGTAATGTTTGTATCCGAAATATCAAGCTGCGGCAGTATGTCGGTAAAAGCGATATTGTTAGGCCTGTTGATCACCAAACCCATGGCGCCTTTCTCACTATGCTCACAGATATAAACTAAACTGCGGGTGAAGTTTTCATCTTCCATTTGCGGCATAGAAATGAGCATAAAATGATGCAGGCTGTTTTTACTAGAGTTGTCAGACACTAAGTACTCCTTGCAGCTAATAGTTGGCTAATGTGCTGCATAAGGTCAACGGCGATATGGGAGCCTGTTTGGTCATCAATTTCACGGATGCAGGTGGGGCTTGTGACGTTGATTTCTGTGAGGCTATCACCGATAACATCGATGCCTGCAAAATGAATTTCTTTAGCCCTAAGGGTAGGGCCTATTTGTTCGCAGATCCAGCGATCACGATCAGTGAGCGGCCTAGCTACACCAGAGCCACCGGCGGCTAAGTTACCACGTGTTTCACCAGAAGATGGGATGCGCGCTAATACGTGATCTACAGGGTAGCCGTTAATCATTAAGATGCGTTTGTCGCCATCTTTAATTTCTGGTAAATAACGCTGGGCCATAATTTGAGTTTGGCCGAACTCAGTTAGGGTTTCAAGAATTACATTGAGGTTAGGTTCGTCTTTGCGGGCTCTAAAAATAGAAGCGCCGCCCATACCATCAAGGGGCTTAAAAATCACATCTTCATGCAGCGTATGAAACGCTTTAAGTACTTTAGCATCACTAGCTACCAATACCTGCGGGCAGCATGCAGGGAACTTGGTAGCAAATAACTTTTCGTTGCAGTCGCGCAAGCTTTGGGGTTTGTTGATAATTAAAGCGCCCGCGTCTTCAGCTTGGCTTAATAAATAGGTGGTGTGCAAAAACTGGGTATCAAATGGGGGGTCTTTACGCATTAAAATTACGTCTAGGTCACCAAGAGGCAGTGCTTGTTGTTCATCTAGCTCGTAGAAATGTTTTGGGTCACGCATCACCTTTAGCTGGGCCATCAGCCCCATAGCCACGCCCTGTTCGGCGTATAGGTGTTGTGGTTCCATATAAAACAATTGCCAGCCTAAATCTTGGGCGGCCCACAACATGCCAAGGGAGCTGTCTTTTTTGTAGTTGATGTGATGAATTGGGTCCATCACAATGCCAAGGCGTATGGTCATTTGTTTTATGTCTCTGTTAATGGGTGTTAAAGATCGCCCCAAATGTATTGCAGTAAGGTTAGGGCTGCTAAGGGCGCTGTTTCTGTACGTAGTATGCGTGGGCCTAAACTTAACCCAGTATAGCCGTGTGTGTGAGCTTGCTCAACTTCTTGATCGGTTAAACCACCCTCTGGGCCAATAAGTATGGCGCAGCTTGCAGGTTTGGTTTGTGATGCTAAGGGTTGAGTCTGGTGGGGATGCAATACCAGCTTAGCTTGGGCTTGCGTGTTCTCAAGCCAGCTTTCTAACGTTTGTGGGCTATGGATGTGTGGAACGTCTATACGGCCACTTTGTTCACAGGCACTAATAGCGATTTGCTGCCAATGGGCAGCACGCTTGGCTTGGCGCTGGAGATCGAGCTTAACTTCGCAGCGGCTACTAAAGAGAGGTGTGATTTTATTCACCCCAAGTTCAGTGGCTTTTTGAATGGCGTAATCCATACGTTCACCGCGAGACATTACTTGGCCTAAATGTGTGTGTAAAGGAGAGGCTTGTGGGCCAGGCAGCGCTGCACTCACAAATACGCTAACAACCTTCTTGTCAACGCTAGTGACGTGAGCGCTTACTTGCTCTGAAACGTTGTTAAATAGGATTATATCCTGTTTAACCTGCATGCGAAGCACCTTGCCTATATAATGACTGGCTGCTGCTTCAAGCGCAAAAGTTTGCTCTAATGGCAGCGGCTGCGGGGTATATAGGCGAGGTATACGCATGGTTTATAAACCAGCGGCTTTACGCAAAGTGTCGGCTTTGTCGGTGTATTCCCAAGTGAAGTTTGGGTTGTCACGGCCAAAGTGGCCATAAGCAGCGGTATCGCGATAAATAGGGCGCTTTAAATCTAACATTTCAACTAGGCCACCGGCGTCAAGGTTAAAGTGTTCACGCACTAAATTTTCAATTGCTGCATCACTGATCTTGCCACTACCAAACGTATTAAGGCTAATAGACGTAGGTTCAGCAACACCAATGGCGTAGGAAATTTGAATTTCACAACGATCAGCCAAACCGGCTGCAACAATGTTCTTAGCTACGTAACGACCCGCGTATGCCGCACTACGGTCTACCTTGGAGGGGTCTTTGCCGGAGAACGCGCCGCCACCGTGGCGAGCCATGCCGCCGTAAGTATCAACAATAATTTTACGGCCTGTTAAACCACAATCACCCACAGGGCCACCAATCACAAAATTACCCGTTGGGTTAATGTGGTATTTGGTGTCTGGCGTAAGCCAATGAGCAGGAATCACAGGGCGAATAATGTGTTCCATTACGCCTTTGCGTAGGCTCTCTAAATCGATGTCTGGGCTGTGTTGAGTAGAAAGTACCACCGCGTCTATAGATAGTGGTTTGCCATCGGCACCATAACGGAATGTTAGCTGGCTCTTAGCGTCTGGACGCAACCAGGCCAAAGTGCCGTCTTTACGCACTTTGGCCTGCTGTTGCATTAAGCGATGGGCGTAATGAATAGGTGCAGGCATAAGACTTTTGGTCTCATTGCTAGCGTAGCCAAACATGAGGCCTTGGTCGCCAGCGCCTTGTTCTTTGTTGTCGTCGGCGCTTTCATCTACGCCCATAGCAATGTCGGAAGACTGCTTGCCAATGGCGTTTAAAATAGCACATGACGCTCCATCAAAACCCATCTCAGAAGAGGTATAGCCAATGTCTTTAATGACTTCGCGCACTAGTTCTTCAATGTCTACCCAAGAGTTGGTGCGTACTTCACCGGCCACTAAAACCAGCCCGGTTTTAATAAGGGTTTCTACAGCAACGCGGGATTCGGGGTCTTTTTCCAGCATGGCATCTAGGATGGCATCAGAAATTTGATCAGCGATTTTATCAGGATGTCCTTCAGACACCGATTCGGAGGTAAAGAGAGTGTATTGGTTCATAACCATGCCTCGTAATTGAATACTAATCGACGCTTTACGGACATCGTTAGCAGTGACTTAATTACCAGCCTAGAACATCGTTCTGGCAAGTATCGATGGTTCTGCACAACCATCGCTATTATAGGCTATGGCGCCATGGATTGCATAGTGCATAAGGCCATTTGGGTGGGTGGATGTGGGTTTATATAGGTGTTTTTTTGGTGGTAAAAACATACCCATATTGGATGTAGGTAATACTGCCATATTATTGAATAAAGGCCATTTAAAAGGTGTGGGTAAATGTCGTGATCATCGTATAAAAAAGTACAAACCCCTTATTATACCCAACATCACAGGGACCTACTTCAGTCTCTTCCGTGTTAGGGTGGTTGCGCCACTGTACTAAAAAACACTACTACACAAAGCACACTGCATAGGCGTTGGCACCAACAAGGGATTATATATGTTCAATAGGAGTGTTAACGAGTTGCTTGGTACCGAACTGCCTATTATCCAGTCACCAATGGCGGGGGTTCAAGATAGCGCTTTAACTGTTGCGGTGACTGAGTCTGGAGGTTTAGGTTCTTTACCCTGTGGGATGCTCAGTGTTGAAGAAATAGTCAGTGAGCTTAGGTTAATTAAAGACGCCACGGATAAACCTTATAATCTTAATTTTTTCTGCCATGAAATGCTCAGCTATGATGAACAGCGACAATTGAAATGGCAACAAAGGTTAGAACCCTATTTTGCTGAATTAGGTGTGAAAGTAGAAAACCTATCTAGTAGTGCTAATAGATCGCCATTTAATAATGAGGTTGCTGATGCGATTGAGCCATTTAAACCAGAGTTCATTAGTTTTCATTTTGGTCTGCCCAATAAAGCATTGCTCGCACGTATAAAACAGTGGGGCACAACAATTGTTTCTTCTGCAACGACAGTTGAAGAAGCCATATGGTTAGAGGCTAATGGTGCCGACGGGATAATAGCGCAAGGTTTAGAGGCTGGTGGACATAGGGGTATGTTTTTGTCAGGTGATATCTCTTCTCAAATGGGGATGTCTTCCTTAGTTCCTCAAATTATCAAAAAGGTAAAAGTTCCAGTTATTGCGGCTGGTGGTATTGGAGATGCTCGAGATGTACACGCTGCCTTATTACTTGGTGCTAGTGCAGTACAAATTGGTACGGCCTATTTGCTCTGTGCGGAGGCCAAAACCTCTCAATTGCACCGGTCAGCCATAAAGAGTGCTAAATCTGATCACACAGCACTGACGAATATTTTCTCAGGGAGACCTGCTCGTGGGATCGTAAATCGTGCAATGAAAGAGTTGGGCTATATCAATTCACTGGCACCGGTTTTTCCTTATGCTGCAATTGAAATGGCTCAGCTGCGTGGCCACGCAGAAGCAATTAATGCAGATGATTTTTCACCATTATGGTGTGGTCAAAAAGCTTCTGCGTGTAAAGAAATATCGGCAAGAGAACTAACATTGCTACTGGTGCCTAAGCGCTTACCCGTAAATGATATTCACAAGGTACCGTAGGACCTTATACAGAGCTAAACAATGAGTTTACTAATATTTCAAATTATAATTAAACAATGGGACAAGGGTTTTACCCCGACTTTACGGGTATAACTAAACAGAACAACGAGACCTTAAAATGCGGTCAATTTAACACCATGGCGGCGCAGCACTTTTTCTGTTCAAATTGTGGCATTAGGTAGGAGCAGAAGATGCACACTATAAAAATGAGAGAACTTACTAAAAAAGACTGGAAAATGTACAAAACATTGCGTCTGAGCTCATTAAAAGACTCTCCAGAGTCGTTTTGTTCAACCTTTGAGCTTGAAAGTGCCTTCCAAGATGCGCAATGGCAGGCGCGCCTCAATGTTAATACTCGACCAGAAAGGCGTGTATTGGTTGTTGCAGAAATAAACCATGTACCTTTGGGTGTAATATGTGGGGTCACTCATGCCGAAGACGATCATGCTGCATACGTTTATCAAATGTGGGTGTCGCCGGACACGCGCGGTTTGGGTGTTGGTAAGTCGTTATTGAATTACATCATACATTGGGCTGAAGGGTTTGGATTACAGACACTAGCACTTTCTGTTACAACAACAAACTCGCCTGCAATCAAATTGTATACTGCTTTAGGGTTTGAAATAGACGGGGAGCTTGAAGAACTAAGGCAGGGATCAGCGCTAGAATGTCAATCGATGGTTCTAAGCCTCAACAGTAGAAGTGCCTACCCAGGCGTTAAGTATCAAGGATAGTTATGCATATTGAATCAGAAGAACAACTTAGAGAAATTTATGGCTACCCGAAAGGGCGTGCAAAAGATAAACAATTATCTGCCCTAGAGAGGCATTCAATTAACTTTATCGAGCACTCTCCATTTATTACAATTTCCACCCGTGCAAAATCAGGATTAGTTGACTGTTCCCCTCGTGGAGGGACACCGGGGTTTGTGAAAATACTGAGTGCAACATGTATAATCATTCCTGATGGAAAAGGGAATAACCGTTTAGATAGCCTTGTCAATATAATTGAAACTGGTGATATTGGTTGTCTATTTTTAATCCCTGGTGTTGATGAAACATTGCGCATCAATGGGTTTGCTCGTATTTCCACATCAGTTGATCATTTAAGTTTATTCTCTAATGAACCAAACCCTCCAAAAACGTGTATTGAGATAACCATTAAGGAAGTTTTTTTGCATTGTGCCAAGGCTCTTATGCGATCAAAACTTTGGTCATCTAACTCAGTAATCGAGCGTTCTACGTTTCCAACGATGGGGGCCATGATTAACGATCAGCTTGCGATCAATGAAAGTCCAGAAAACCAAGAAGATATGGTTGCACGATATAAGCACGATTTATAATAAATGAGTCACAAAGAACATTGCGCAGACGGAGTTAGAACAAATGCCAGTTACCAAGGGAATAAACCATTTAGGTCTAGCTGTAAAAGATCTGAAGAAAAGTACGCATTTTTTTACAGATTGTCTGGGCTGGACGGAGTCTGGCTTTGATGAAACTTATCCACGAACGGCTGTATCAGATGGTGTTGTTCGACTCACCTTATGGCAAGTAGAAAGCCCCATGGAGGCGGTTGCTTTTAATCGTAAAAGCAACATTGGGTTGCACCACCTTGCTTTAGAAGTAGAGGACGAAATAAAGCTCATTGAATTGTTCGAAAAGGTAGAGCGCGTGCCAGATATTGTCATTGAGTTTGCACCGGAATTGGTAGGTGTGGGCCCAAGGAAACATTTTATGTGTAATGAGCCGGGAGGCATTAGAATTGAATTCATCTGGCCTGGCGTTTAACCAACAGTACCTAACTTAGCACCCGCCCTAGACCTCCGTTGCGGCCCGCCGTACCCGCGTTCTGGCGTCGTGTGGGGCATTATAAGGCAAGCATTGTCCGATGAATAAATATAATATTAGTGAGAATATGTCTGTGCTTGATATTGATAAGGTTTGTCAGTTTTAACTGAGCAGAGCACATGGGCGAAAGGGGTAGATTTACCAAGATAAGTGACTAGAATATCTAACTCTTTTATCCAGGTAACCATTGATTTTGTAATGTTTCTAATGATGTATGAACACTAAATAATCGACAAGGTAGCTATGAAGACAAAACAATCTGGCACGATACTTGATCAAATTGAAGCTGAAACACTCGACCATTATGAGCAGAATGCACGGTCGTTTTGGGAGGGCACCTGCGACCATGACGTCAGTCAAAATATAGAACACTTTATTACAGCGCTGCCGGTAAAAAAACCGCTTAGCATTTTAGATTTTGGTTGTGGCCCTGGCAGAGACCTAAAGGCGTTTAAATCAATGGGGCATAACCCTATCGGTTTAGATGGGAGTAAAACCTTTTGTTTGATGGCCAAAAAACACAGTGGCTGTGAAACCCTCCACCAGAAGTTTTTGCATTTAGACCTCAAGGCTCATCAGTTTGACGGGATCTTTGCCAATGCTTCCTTGTTTCATATTCCCAGCCAGGAATTGGTCGGGGTTTTAAACGTGTTACGCAATAGTTTACGACCCAATGGTATTTTATTTTCGTCAATTCCAAGAGGTAATCAGGAAGGTTGGTCTGGGCAACGTTATGGGCATCATATGGAGTTAGAAGGTTTCGAATTCTATTTAGCACAAGCTGGCTTTAAAGTGCTTAGTCATTATTACCGCCCCGCAGGCCAACCTCGTGAACGACAACCTTGGTTGGCGGTGATTAGCCAGCGGACAGACGATTGAGTTTAAAATAGCCGTTAGTTGTCTAACTGTCTTGAAATATGAGGCACCAACAAAATTTAAGGAAACCCTGTATGACCGATTTTTTGCTTTTGGCATTTGTATTTTTAATTGCAGGCGTAGTGGCCGTTCCTATTGCATCTAGATTAGGGCTTGGATCTGTGCTTGGGTATTTAATTGCAGGTATTGTAATCAGTCCATTTTTAGCCTGGTTACATGTTGACGTGATCTCTATTCAGCATTTTGCCGAGTTTGGTGTGGTAATGATGTTGTTCTTGGTGGGACTAGAGCTAGAGCCTAAGTTGTTATGGTCTATGAGATCTAAACTTTTGGGCCTTGGAGGTGGGCAAGTGCTGCTTACCACCTTGGTGGTGATGGCGGTGGCCATGTTATTTGGACAAGTGTGGTCTGTTAGTTTAGCCATCGGCTTGGTGATGGCGTTGTCATCTACAGCGATTGTATTACAAACCTTGGGTGAAAAAGGGTTGATGAAATGCGACGGCGGCCAGGCCAGCTTTTCAGTGTTGTTGTTCCAAGATGTTGCAGTCATTCTGATGTTAGCCCTGGTGCCTTTGTTAGCCTTGCCGGAGCTAGTAACAGCGCTCTCTCATGCAGCAGTGGTTGCAGAAGGGGATCACGATGGTACATCCATGAGTCTTGTGGATGGTTTGCCTGGGTGGGGTGCTGCTTTAGTCACCTTGGGTGCAATTGTTACGGTTATTGTGGCGGGCTCTTATTTAACGGGCCCTATTTTCCGGTTTATTGCGGTTGCTCAATTACGTGAATTGTTTGTGGCTACGGCATTGTTGATTGTCATTGGTATTGCTTTACTTATGTCGCTAGTTGGTTTGTCGCCTGCGTTGGGCACCTTTTTGGCGGGTGTTGTATTAGCCAATAGTGAATACCGACACGAGCTAGAAAGTGATATAGACCCCTTCAAAGGTTTGCTTCTAGGGCTGTTTTTTATGACCGTTGGTGCAGGCATTAACTTTAGTCTGCTGTTTGATAATTTCTCTATTATTGTTGGGCTTACAGTTGGGTTAATGGCATTAAAAATTGCCGTGCTTTATGTGCTGGCTGTTACCTTTAAATTGGGTGGATCAGACCGATGGTTATTCAGTTTGGGATTAGCACAGGCGGGTGAATTTGGTTTTGTGTTGTTGTCTTTCACGGTTTCAAGTGCGGTTATTCCAGCCGATTTGGCAGACCGTTTGCTGCTTATCGTGGCGCTTTCTATGTTACTTACCCCAGCATTATTTATTTTGTATGACCGTATTATAGCGCCGCGTTTTTCGGGGTTAGAAGAACGAGAGATGGACACGATAGAAGAGAAAAGCGAGATCATCATTGCTGGTCACGGACGTGTTGGTGGCATCGTGAGTCGTATTCTACGTGGCAGTGGCATGTCGCCTACGGTGATTGATTTCAGCTCAAAACAATTAGCCCTGCTAAAATCACTGGATGTACAAGTGTATTATGGCGATGCAACTCGGCCAGACTTGTTACACGCCGCTGGTATTGCTGATGCAAAGCTTTTTGTAATTGCCATTAATGATAAAGATCAAATCACCGAACTGACCAAGTATGTGCATCATCATTATCCCGATTTACATATTGTGGCTAGGGCAGTAGACCGCAATCATGTATATGACCTTTGGCATGCTGGCTGTCGCGATATTGTTCGTGAAACCTATGATGGTTCACTGCGAATGGGACGCTCTGCAATTGAAGCGTTAGGCTATACTCGCGATCAGGCACAACGCATGACCGATACGTTTAACGATATAGATCGCCAAGGCATGACTGCGATGGCCGAGCACTACGACCCAGCCATTCCTGCATTTGAGAACGAGGCTTACGTCGCTAGTATAAAACAGTTTCGTAATAGTTGGGGGGCAGATCTAACCGCCAGAATGGAGACTATTATGGCTGAAAAAAAACATGACTGAGGCGACTCAACAGGCCAAGTTTGTTACAGGTGGTTTGACCAGACATATTGTCACTATGTCGCTAACATCGGCTATCGGCTTTGTTGCTTTGTTTGTAGTAGACCTAGCCGACATGTTGTTTATTTCTATGCTGGGAATTGACGAATTAGCAGCAGCCATAGGTTTTGCCGGCACCATTTTGTTCATGACCACTTCCATTAGCATCGGTATGGCCATTGCTGGCGGCGCTATGGTGGCTAGATCGCTCGGTGAAAATAAACCGAAACTCGCTACCGAATTGCTGACCCATGTGTTAATTGTAGGTGTGGTATTTGCTGTCATCTTTGCAAGTATTATCTACCTTAACCTATATGGTTTAACCGCTTTGATTGGCGCTACAGGCAATACTCAAGAACTAGCGGTGTCGTACCTTAAAATACTAATACCAACCATGCCTATTATGTTAATAGGAATTGTTGCCTCTGCTGCATTACGCAGTCACGGTGCGGCGAAGTTATCGATGGTGGTCATACTTGTTGCAGGTATAGTGAACGCTATTTTGGACCCAATTTTTATCTTCACATTAAACATGGGTTTGGACGGAGCAGCCTGGGCTTCTGTGGTGTCACGTATCGCCATGGCGGCTGTAGCAGTGTGGTATGTGGTGCGGCGTTATGGTGGGTTTTCTGGTTTGTCGTTTATGGCGATGAAGCGAGACTTAAGGCCAATTGCTGCCATTGCTATACCCGCGATGCTGGCCAATATAGCGGCGCCAGTAGGCGGGGCTTATGTTATTAAAGTGGCGGCAGAATTTGGCGAGTCTGCAGTTGCAGGTATGGCGATTATTGGCAGGGTTACGCCAGTTGCCTTTGCGTTAATCTTTGCCATGTCGGGTGCAATCGGGCCTATCATCGGCCAGAATTTTGGTGCTGGTAAGCATGATCGAGTTAGGGAAGCGTTTAACAGTAGTATGGTACTAATTGTGATGTATGTGATCCCAGTAGTGGCTCTGTTGTATTTATTACGGGGCACTATTGCAGACTTGTTTGATGCGCAAGATTTGGCGCGAGACCTAATCTTCTTATTTTGTGGGCCACTGTCTTTGGCATGGATATTTAACGGTGTCATTTTTATAGGTAACGCAGCTTATAACAATCTGGGTCATCCGTTCTATTCAACTTGGATCAACTGGGGGCGCAATACGTTAGGTATTATTCCGTTTGTATATTTTGGTGCGCAATATTGGGGTGCAGAGGGTGTATTGATAGGGCAGATGGTGGGTGGCATTTTTGTTGCAATAGTGTCGTTTTTATTGGCGGAGCGGTTAATGAAAAAAGCCGAAAATGAGCAGATCACAGACCCAGTTGAATCGACATTTGGAACGCATCAAAGGTCATTTAAGATTACCCACATGCGCCAATAACGAGTTAGAGCCGCAGTTAGCCGAAGGGTCTCTAACCCTCAGCGTCCACATACTTCAAACATGCAATTTGATCGATGCCCCACACGTTGTGTTTGCAAGCTAATCGGTCACACTAACATTCCTGTGGCATTCTGCTGGCAGGAATATCGATGCGCGTGGCTTCCAGAGTAGCCTTAACTTGATCAATACCAATGTCCTTCAGCATCTCTGGTGATAGTCTTTTAAGTTGTGCGCGCTCTTTTGAAAGCGCTTGCTTAAGGGCCTGTTTTTGAATGTAACGACGACTCCAATCGAGTAGCTGATCAAGGCGTCCAGAAGAATCGGAAGTTGTATATGGTGGGCAGTTTTGTGTGTAACTAGTCATGATATCTCCTATCAATATTTGTGGTTTTAAGTGCAATTAACTTCACTAAAGTTGACTATAGAGCAAGTCTTATGTATAAGTAAAACGAATAATATTGATGGGTTGGTTCACAAAAAATGATGAAAGAAAATCGTACTAAAAATCTAGATTTAGGGACCTTACGTAGTTTTATTACTATTGCTAAAACGGGAAGTATGACGCGGGCGGCAGCTCGTTTGTTTATGACTCAATCGGCTATTAGTATGCAAATTAAACGTTTAGAAACTAGCCTAGGACTAACCGTGTTTGAGCGCACTGCCCAAGGCATGATCACCACTAGTTCTGGTGAGCAGTTGTTAGGCTATGCGACTAAACTGTTGGAGCTGAATGACGAAGCGGTTGGCCGTCTCACTTCATTAGATTATGAGGGGCAGCTTAGGTTGGGTGTTCCTAGTGACGTCATCTACCCCTACATGCCTGACATTTTAAAACAGTTTAGTCGAGACTATCCAAGGGTACAGATCAAGCTATCCTGTGCCCAGTCGAAGGTGTTAAAGGAGCAATTTAACCAAGGTCTGCAAGATGTAATATTGACCACGGAAAAAAATCCAGAGGGCGATGGTCGGGTCATAGGCACCCAAAGGTTGGTGTGGACTGGCGCAGTAGATGGTAATGCTTGGAAGCAGCAACCCTTGCCATTAGGCATGTCTAAAAGCTGTGCCTTTTGGCCTAGTGCTATTAAGGCGCTTGAGGGTGCCGGTTTGGCTTGGGTAGACCCCGTTACCACGGACGATTTTATTGCCGCCGAAGCCATGACCGCGGCCGACCTATGTGTTTGTGTAGAGCTGGGTTGTGCACTCATCACTGGGCGAGTGCCCATAGACCACCGTGGTTTGTTACCCGAATTACCTGATTACGCACTTATTGTGTATGGCGCTGAAAACTCGCCTACGCCGATGGTGAATGAGTTGGTGGGTTATTTGCAACGGGGTTTCGCCTAATCATACATTGGGTAATGGGCCTGTATGTTGAAAGGATTGGTATATTAAAAGGAAATGAATAAGATGACAGATCAAAAAACCATCGCCGCTTACAACAGCCAAGCGGATAACTATCTAAAAATGGTTGACGAGCTAGACGTGGATCCAATATTGCTGCGTTTTATCGACCGGCTTAAGGCAGGCGACTATGTACTTGATTTGGGTTGCGGCCCAGGCATTGCTTCTGTGGTTATGCAAGGCAAAGGATTGCGAGTAGATCCAGTTGATGCGGCCGAAGCGATGGTGCAGCTGGCTAACGATAAGTTCAATGTAGCGGCTCGGCAGGCGCAATTTAGCGATATTGATACCACGGACACTTATCATGGTGTGTGGGCCAACTTCAGTTTATTACATGCACAGTCTCAAGATTTCGGGGCTATATTGTTGGCCATACATCAAGCTTTGAAGCCGCAGGGATTGTTGCACTTGGGTATGAAGCTTGGCGAAGGTTCAAAGCGCGATAAATATGGGCGTTATTATGCCTATTACTCTCAAGTTGAATTAGAAGCTCATCTACACGGCGCAGGTTTTGATATTGAGCACATCGAGTTGGGTGAGTCTCTGGGCTTGGCGGGGGAGATGGAACCTTGGATTGTATTGACAGGTTTGGCTAAATAAACGAGTAATGAAAGGATAGGGCGCAGATCGCTAATAAATATTGAATAATGCCGTAAGAATACCGCATGTTGATTGTGTATGAGGCTGGAGTAAGGGAAAATACACCCCGTAATTTTATTCCCAAATAGTGTATTTAACCTTTTAAAGGAAGTTTTCCATGCCTACTCGTCGCGATTTAGCTAATGCCATCCGAGCCCTTAGTATGGACGCTGTCCAACAGGCTAATTCTGGTCACCCAGGAGCCCCTATGGGCATGGCCGATATCGCCGAAGTATTGTGGAATGACTTCATGAGTCATAACCCAGCTAACCCAGAATGGTTAAACCGCGACCGCTTTGTATTGTCTAACGGACATGGCTCTATGTTGCTTTACTCATTGTTGCACTTGAGTGGCTATGACTTGTCGATTGATGATCTGAAAAGCTTCCGTCAGCTACACTCCAAAACAGCCGGCCACCCCGAATACGGCCATGCGCCGGGTATTGAGACAACTACGGGCCCTCTGGGCCAAGGCGTTACTAATGCGATCGGTATGGCCCTGGCAGAAAAAACCTTGGCGGCTCAATTTAACCGCCCAGGTCACGATATTATTGATCACCACACCTACACTTTTCTGGGTGATGGTTGTTTGATGGAAGGTGTTTCCCACGAAGCGTGTTCTTTAGCAGGTACCTTAGGCTTAGGTAAGTTAATTGCGTTTTATGATGACAACGGTATCTCTATTGATGGTGAAGTAGAAGGCTGGTTTACCGACGATACCCCTAAGCGCTTTGAAGCCTATGGTTGGCAAGTGATCTCAGCGATTGACGGCCACGATGCAGATGCGTTGTTTGCTGCCGTTGAAGCGGCTAAGGCCAATACTGATCAACCGACCTTAATTTGTTGTAAAACGATCATTGGTTTTGGTTCGCCTAACAAAGAAGGCAAAGAAGATTGCCACGGTGCTCCTTTAGGCGCAGACGAAATTGCCTTAACTCGCAAAGAGTTAGGTTGGAGCTACGGTGCGTTTGATGTTCCTGCAGACATCTACGAAGAATGGAATGCCCGTGATGCTGGCGACGATGCAGAGCAAATTTGGAACCAGTCTTTTAATACTTACCACCAAGCTCACCCAGAATTAGCGACCGAGTTATTACGTCGTGTAGCAGGTGACTTGCCAGCAGATTTTGAAACTCAAGCCCAGGCCTACGTTGAGCAGTTACAGGCTGAAGGGTCTACCATTGCAAGCCGAAAAGCCTCACAAAATACCATAAATATGTTTGGCCCTTTATTGCCAGAATTATTAGGTGGTTCTGCCGACCTTGCAGGGTCTAATCTCACCAAGTGGTCTGGCACTAAGGGCATTACTAAAGACGACGCTAGTGGTAACTATGTTTATTATGGTGTGCGTGAATTCGCCATGTCTGCCATGATGAATGGTATGGCCTTACACGGTGGGTTTATTCCTTACGGCGCCACTTTCCTAGTGTTTATGGAATACGCCCGTAATGCTGTGCGTATGGCTGCTTTGATGCGCCAGCGGGTGTTGTTTGTATATACCCACGATTCCATTGGTTTAGGTGAAGATGGCCCAACGCACCAGCCTGTTGAGCAGATTGCCAACTTACGTTTAACACCTCATTTAGACACATGGCGCCCCTGTGACACGGTTGAATCTGCCGTAGCTTGGAAGGCGTCTCTGCAACGTACAGATGGCCCTTCAGCCTTGATCTTCTCCCGTCAAAATTTACCACACCAGCAACGTGATAACGCCCAATTAGCCAACGTAGCTCGTGGTGGTTACATTTTACAAGACTGTGACGGCACTCCAGAAGCCATCATTATTGCTACGGGTTCCGAAGTAGGTATTGCTCAACAAGCAACAGATGCCTTAACCGCTCAAGGTCGTAAGGTGCGTTTAGTTTCTATGCCATGTACAGAATTATTTGAACGCCAAGACTCAGCCTATCAGGCACAGGTATTTCCAGCTGCTGTTACGGCCCGTGTTGCAGTTGAAGCAGCTCATGCGGATTACTGGTACAAGTATGTTGGTTTAACTGGCAAAGTGATCGGCATGACCGATTTTGGTGCGTCTGCACCTGCTAACGAATTGTTCGAGATGTATGGTTTCACGGCACAAAAAATTGCTGCTACAGTAACTGAATTGCTGTAATTCGTTAATTATGATGCATAAACCCAAACGTATTGCGATCAATGGTTATGGTCGTATTGGTCGTGCCGTGCTGCGCGCCATTGTAGAACGTGGCTTGCAACATCAGTTGCAGGTGGTGGCCATTAATGACTTAGGTATTGCCGAATCTGTGGTTTATGAAACCCGCTACGATTCGGTGCATGGTGCTTTTCCTGCTAAGGTAGAAGCCACAGATCAAGGTATGCGTATTGTTTCTAACGATGCTATAGCTGCTAACAACACCTCAGCTGCTATCAGTGCCACAGTGGCTAACACTAGCACAGTAATCAATATCGACTTGCTCCAAATAAGCAAAACATCGGCCTTGCCTTGGGGTGATTTGGCGATAGATTTAGTGATGGAATGCTCTGGTAAGATGAGCGAGCGTAAACTCGCCGAACAACATCTAACAAACGGAGCAGGCAAGGTTTTAATTGGTGCTGCGGCAGGCCCTG
>JBLHQO010000014.1:0-19537 GCA_047625285.1 Oceanospirillaceae bacterium | reverse complement strand
CTGGTAGAACCCTTGCTCTACCATCGGCCCTATCTAAACCGCCAAAATGCCATAGACCAAGCCATGGCGCAGTTACTAGCGGTAGGTATTGACCCAGCACTAGCGCAACGTTTTCCGCATCAATTATCTGGCGGACAACGCCAGCGTGTCAATATTGCGCGGGCCTTAATGGTGCAGCCAGAATTCATTGTGGCCGATGAACCCTTGTCTGCACTAGATGTGTCTATACAAGCACAAATACTCAACTTGCTGTCTAATCTACAACAACAGCAACAACTCACCTATTTGATTTTTAGCCACAACCTAGCTGCTGTGGAACACATGGCAGACCGTGTGGCGGTGATGTACGAAGGGCAAATATGTGAAATTGCCAGCCGCGAACAAATTTTCAATCAACCTCAGCACCCCTACACACAAGCTTTGTTGGCTGCGTCTCCACAGATTTATCAGGCCCCAAATACCCACCACAAGCTGGTAGGTGATGTACCTAACCGCATTCCCACCCAACAAGGTTGCAGCTTACAAGATCGATGCCCTAAGGCCTTTGAAACCTGCCGCCACCAAACACCCCAAGCTACTGAAATTGTTGACGAGCACTGGGTTGCCTGTCACCTTGCGACTGACCCTAAAAGCACTGACCCTGCAAGCCACACTCCATTGGACTTAGAAAAAGGAAACCACCATGACACTTGATATAAACAACCAATTTGACGTTAACAGCCAATTTGACAGCGGCAACATTGAGGTTATCAACGCTAAAAGCAACCCTATTGAATTAGCCATACGTAATGATCATCAATCCGATTTCTATCAGTGGTTTCATTTTAGTATTGCCGGCGCTAAAGACCAAGACGACTTAGAACTAAGCCTTACCAACGCCGCAGGTGCAGCCTTTGCTGAAGGTTGGCAGCACTTTCAAGTAGTGGCCTCTTATGACAGAGAAGAATGGTTTAGGGTGCCTACACGCTATGAAGACGGCTGCCTTATTTTTAACCACGCGCCAGAATATGACATGGTTTGGTATAGCTTTTTTACTCCTTATTCGTGGGAAAGGCATCAAGACCTTATCGGCTGGTCGCAAACTAGCGACATTTGTACGGCTACAACCCTCGGCAACACCCTAGATGGCAGGCCATTAAGCCTACTTACTATCGGCGAAGACTCTCCACAAAAACGTAAAATTTGGCTCACCGCTCGCCAACACCCTGGTGAAACCATGGCCCAATTTGCCATAGAAGGGTTATTAGAAAAATTGCTAGACCCAAGTGATGCCTGTAGTAGAAAGTTGCTGGAACATGCGGTGTTTTATATTGTCCCCAACATGAACCCAGACGGCAGCGTACGTGGCCACCTGCGTACCAACGCAGCGGGTGTTAACCTTAACCGTGAATGGCTAAATGCCACTATGGAGCGCAGCCCAGAAGTGTTTTTAACACAACGAAAAATGCGCGAAACGGGCGTAGACCTGTTTATCGATTGTCACGGCGACGAAGCAATTCCTTACGTATTTTTAGTAGATAACCAAGGTATTCCAGCCTACGGCCCAAGGCTAGCTAAACTAGAAGCGGGTTTTAAACAGCAGCTACTCATCAGCAACCCAGATTACCAAACAGAACACGGCTACGACACAGACCTGCCAGGCCAAGCAAACCTCTCGTTAGCTAGCGCATCTGTTGGCCAAACTTATGATTGCTTATCGCTTACCTTAGAGATGCCCTTTATCGACAACTTCAACTTACCCGACGCTATACACGGTTGGTCTGCACAGCGCAGCAGTGACATGGGAGCAGCCTTGCTACCTGCCATGTTAGCTGTAATAAACGAGCTTAGATAATACTATGGAACTAAGATAATACTATGGAACTTCGTTGGCTGGATGACTTTTGTGCACTCGCTAGAACACGGCATTTTTCCCGTGCGGCCGACGAGCGCCATGTAAGTCAGCCAACCTTTAGTAGGCGCATCAAACTGCTAGAAGAAGAGATGGGGGTCACCCTTATCGACCGCAACAGTTTGCCTATGCAGCTGACGCCCGCAGGCGAAGTATTTTTGATCTCGTGTACAGACATTTCTGCACGCCTAAGACAAACCAAAAGCCAATGCAAAGCCGTAGACCAACAACAACAAGACAAAGTAAGCCTAGCCACCAGCCAATCACTACTGCTTAGTTTCCTGCCTCAGTGGCGTAAACAGCTAGCCCAAAAGGCCGCAGCAAAAGCTGACCCAGAAGCAGGTTTAAATACACACTTAGAGCAAAGCCTTGAGATTAACTTAGCATCTAGTAACTGGCTGGGCACCGAGTATTGCCAAGCTCTATTACAAGGACAATGTGATTTACTGATGAGCTATTGGCACCCCGCCATGCAGCTAGACTCTGAGTTTAATAATGATGAAGTAGAGTTTATACGACTAGGCCAAGACCAGTTGCTGCCTGTAAGCGCTAAAAACTCACAGGATAAGCCGTTATTCAACCTTTCAGATCATGGCTTAAGCCAACCCAACCACATTCCCTACATCGCCTATCAACCCCAAACCTTTCTTAGCCAGGTGATTCAAGCACAAGTGCAACCGCTATTTCCAAGCCAGCTGGTTGCGGTCAATGAAAACAGCCAAGCGGTGAGTAGTAAAGCACTGATTCAACAAGGGTTTGGGTTAGGTTGGTTACCAAAAAGCTTAATCACCGCAGAGTTAGAACAAAACTTTCTTTGTATTGCAGGCAATATAGAATGGCATATTAGTTTAGACATACGCCTCTACCGGCGCCGTAACAACCCTAGCCTTAAATTAAAAGCCTTGTGGGAACTACTTAGCTAAGACAAGTGCTGTTAGCGTTAACAATCTACCAAGAACATGTGTACAACATGGTGTGATTTATAGCAGTAACACCAGCCGGCCAACGTTAGGGCGGGTAAACCATACGCCCCATCACATGGGCCACAAGTTTATCATCGCCACGACCACTAACACACCCCCTGATTTTTGGCGAATAATCATCACTCTAGTCGAATTATTACAGGTTTTAATCGATAAAATTCGCAATCATGATCGCATAGAAAATATCAATATGAGTGACCACAATGAATTTTCAAATGACTGCAGAACAACAAATGCTTATTCATTCTTTGGGAGCGTTCCTAGAGCAAGAAGTTTACCCACACGAAGCAGAAGTTGACCGCGCCGGGTTAGTGCCGCCAGAGCTTTGTGAACAGATTAAAAAACGTGCTATTGAAATGGGCTTCTTTGCTGCAAACCTGTCTGAGTCGGTAGGTGGTGGTGGACTTGATTATACGACTTTAGGATTAATGGAGCGCGAACTAGGTAAAGCTAGCTATGGTTTAGCAGGTAATATTGCCCGACCTACCGAACTGCTGATGGCCTGTGAAGGCGAGCAGATAGAAAAATACCTCAATGCCTGCGTTAGTGGTGAAAAACATGAGTGTTTTGCTTTAACCGAGCCAGGCGCTGGTTCCGACATTATGTCTATGACTACCCGGGCTGTGGCGGATGGTGATGATTACGTGATTACCGGTAACAAACATTATATTAGCAGCCCCTGCATGCCAGATTTTGCAATTGTATTTGCGGCTACGGGTATGAATGAAACTCCTAGGGGCCCACGTAAACGCGTTACTGCCTTTTTGGTGGATTGTGGCGAGAAAGGGTTTGATATTAACTTGGGGCCACTTTGTGCAGCTCAACGAGCTTACCGAACTTATGAATTACATTTTGATGAATGCCGAGTACATAAAAGCCAGATCCTCGGAGAAGAAGGCAAAGGTTTGGAACTAGCTGATAAGTGGTTAAGCATGGGCCGGGTATGGGTTGGTGCACAAAGCTGCGGTAAAACGGAACGTTTGTTGAATCTTGCCACCGAGTGGGCAGCCACGCGTACACAGTTTGGAAAGCCCATCGGCGCTTTTCAAGGCACTTCTTTTAAACTAGCCGATATGGCTACAGAATTACAAGCTGCAGACCTATTAGTGATGCATGCCTGTCAAAAAGCTGATCTTGGCATTATGCAACCAGAGGATGCAGCGATGGCAAAACTATTTGCTTCGGAATTGGTATCTCGTGCCGCTGATCATACGGTACAGATATTTGGTGGTGCCGGATTGATGGAGGAAATGCCAGTAGAACGCTTGTGGCGGGACTCTCGTCTGGAGCGCATTTGGGATGGCACTTCTGAAATTCAGCGTCATATTATTTCTCGCTCGTTGTTACGACCTTACGAAGCATAATAATGTATGCCCTAGTCTGTTTAGACAGGGCATCCGTGATGAGTACTCCATGCTAATTTGAGCATAATTTACTTTTTATAGAGGTCATAGTGATGCCAGTTATAACAATTCAGCAAATTGCCGGTAGAACAAAAGAACAAAAAGCACAAGTGATGAAAAAAATAACTGAGGCTTTTGTTGATGTTTACGATGTTCCTGCAGAAGGTGTAATGATTATATTCCAAGACCTCCATGATGATGACTGGGGTAGAAATGGCGTGCTACACGGTGATCTAGAGCAATAAAACCTAGTACATCAGATCTGGTTCAAGGTTGGTTTTTGTAAAGGGCACTAAGACACCAATTCTGGTGCCTACGTGAGCATGACGGCACATATAAAATTCTTCCCCGTAATGTGCTTCAATGGGTCCAACTCTGTTTGGCGATGCGTGCAAAATTACCGCCCAAAACACCTTCTATTTCTGCAGCCGAAAAACCACGCACTTGCATACCTTCCACAAGGTGGGGAATGGTTTCCGGCCCAGAGTGACCTATGTTGCGCGTGTCATACTGCTGGCCTACTGGCCAGTAATCGGGCCTTGCACGAAGTATTGCACCAAGGTCTACGGTGACATCCGGCGTATAATCAAAGCCAAGTCCAACATGGGCAGGCCCGGCAACATCAATCAGCGTTAACAAATGGTGCAGTAAGGATTCTGTACTTGTGTCGTTGTCACCAACAAAAATAGCTAGGCCATTCAGGCCTATAACGCCACCTTTGGATGCGCAGGCTATAATCTGTTCATCTGTGATGTTACGCTGATGCTGCCAGGCCGACGCCGGATTGGAATGTGAAAATACCACAGGTGTGGTTGAGCGTTCGATCAAGTCCATGCTAGTGTGATAGCTTGTGTGGCTTGCATCCACGATCATGCCAACACGGTTCATTTCTGCCAAAATATCGATACCAAACGGGGTCAGTGCGATGTCGGTATCATGACAGCCGCCCGCCGCTGCGTTGCTTAGGTTGTATGCAAACAGCATCTGTCGTACACCGAGGGTATGGTACATTTCTACCATATTAATATCGCCGCCCAGAGCATTCATGCCTTCGATATCAAAGCTAACAGCAAGGCGGCCAGAGCGCTTGGCTTGGTCAATATCGGCAAATGTGCCAGCCAGTAGAAAGCGATCAGAGTGCTTGAGTAGCCAGCGCCGGTAGGCTGCAAGGGTGGCCAATGTTTCGTCTCGCGACATAACGTCAAAGCCAACATTGATGCTCAGAAAGTCGACATCATTGATGCGCCAATCTTCAAGCGTATTCAAATCCATATCGGGAGAGGGAAACAGCCCTGCATGAGCATCCCAAACGAGAGTTTCTTTCAATACTTTTGTCATAAGCCATCCAGATTCACATTGATCATACCTTCGATGATCAAGCTGGCCACGCCACCTACCTGCAATCGTATAATATTACCATTTTGTGTGTTGATCCGTGTTGTCACACGGCTGGGGCGGCCAAGTTCTATACCTTGTTCAGCTCGGACCTGCACGTTTCCGTCATCACTTGGCTGAACCAACTCTTGGCGTAAAAGATAGGTCGATATAGCTGCATTTGTGGTGCCGGCCGCGGCTGATTCAGCCACGCCCACGGCTGGACAAAAATCCCGCACGTGAACGTTGCAAGTTTGATCTATAACCTCGGTTGAAAAAGCAGCCACAGTTTCTAATCCGTTAGCTACACAGAACTGAGCAAGGGCTGAAAAATCAGGTTGTAGTTTCCGCATTGCGGCAAGACCACGCATTGGAAGGCAGAGATGAATGAAGTCGCCAGTGGCGACTTCTGGTGGTAAGTCGTTAGATATATCCCTAACACTAACACCTAATATACCAGCCAGTTCTTCTAGATCGAATGTCACTGCCGCAAACCGTGCTTCTGCAACATCCAACATTACCTCTACTCTTCCGGCCTTCGTGCGGCGACACTCTACTGTCGCTTCCCCTTTAGGCAGGTCAAGAACTGCCTTGCACCACCGATCACCCTCACAAGGTAATAGTTCTTGTGCAACCAGTTGCGTTATCAGGCAAACAGTCCCATGCCCACACATTGGCAACTCCATTACAGTAGAGAAAAACTGAACTTTAACCCTGTTATGGTTGATGGCGTTTACAAACGCAGTGGCTGGCGCGCCAATTTCACGTGCAATCCGAGCCCGATGTGGCATGGAGATATCTGAGGCGTGTAGAACAATAGCCGCTTGGCTACCGGAATACGGCACCTCAGTAAAAGCGTCATACATCGAAAAAGGGACATTAGATGCTTGTTTGATCAATCGGTTTTGGATAGTCATAAAAAATCCGCACGTTTTGTCTGTCTATAACGTTTGCTGCTCTAATACAGGCACTCTGGGAACCAGGGCTTTGAACAGATCCTCCATGCCGATTTGACCAATGGGCATTTCCCCTTCGATAACCCTGAAATGATGTGATGTATTACCTTCAGAGAGAGCAATTATAGATTCCAGAGTATCGCGTGGGCCTACATCACCTGCATAGGTGGTGTTTGGCATCAAAGGCGTCATTACGGAGCGCACCCGCAAAACACGCGCGCGGTTAATATCACTGACAAAAGCCTCAATGTAGGGATCAGTTGGCGTAGTTAAAATGCTCTGTGGCTCGCCTTGCTGAATAACTGCACCATCTTTTAGAATAACCAGGTGGTCAGCCAGTCGTAGGGCTTCATCGAGGTCATGGGTGATGAACACGATGGTCTTTTTTAACTCTACATGCAACTCAAGCAATAGCTTTTGCATATCACTGCGTATTAAAGGATCGAGAGCTGAGAATGCTTCGTCCATCAGCATGATATCCGAGTTAGACGTTAGTGCACGGGCAATACCAACCCTTTGTTGCATACCACCAGAGAGCTGATGCGGATAGTGTTTTTCATAGCCACCAAGCCCTACCCTATCGAGCCAAACATTGGCCGCCTTGTGGCGCTCGCTTTGGTTTATGCCACGCACCTCCAATGCTAGTGCGGCATTATCAAGTATAGTGCGGTGAGGGAGAAGCGCAAACTTTTGAAACACCATAGACATGCCAGTGCGGCGCTTCTCGCGCAACTCTTCCGTGCCCAATAAAAGCGCATCTTCACCATCGATGAGCACCTGACCATCAGTCGGCTCAATCAACCTGTTAATGTGGCGAATAAGCGTCGATTTGCCTGACCCAGACAACCCCATTACCACGGTTATAGCACTCTCTCTAATATCGATTGAGATATCTTTTAGGCCTAATACATGGCCTGTTTTTGCAAGTAGTTCATCCTTTCCCATGCCCGCTTTTACTTGTTCTAGCGCAGATGCCGGGTCGGAACCGAAAATTTTGTAGAGATTACGAATTTTAATTTTGGAGGCCTGAGCCATTATAAATACCTACCTATCTAAATGTGTGACCTGAAGATACGCGGGCAATCGCCGCCTTTGAAACTCGGTCTAGGATAACAGCCAGCAGCACAATACCTAGTCCTGCGATCAGACCTACCCCCAATTCAAGATTGCGAATGCCCCGAAGCACAAGAACACCTAAGCCTGGCGCAGAAACGAGCGATGCGATCACCACCATAGCGAGGCTCATCATTATTGTCTGGTTTACTCCTGCCATAATATTGGGCATTGCGAGCGGTATTTCCACTCCAAAGAGTTTTTGCCTGGGCGACATACCAAAGGCGTTAACCGCCTCAACAACATCTTGATCAACGAGCCTAATCCCCAGATTAGTAAGCCGAATCACTGGCACGATGGCATAAACAATAATGGCGATCCCGTAGAGCTTTGGCTCAGTTACGCTGAATAGGAAGATTAGTGGGATCAAATACACAAATGTTGGCAGTGTCTGAAGCAGATCAAGCAATGGGATCAAGGCTCTTTCTAAGGGATTAGATTTGGCCATAGCAATTCCTATCGGAACCCCAATTAAGATGCATATACCTGTACAGACAGCAATAATCGCAAGCGTTTGCAGAGCAGGATCAAGGTGATCTATAAACCCTAGAAACACAAACGATAGCGTTACGAAAGCTACGATCTTGACCGAACGGCAGGCGTACCAAACAAACCATAATAGTAACGGAATAACAATCCACCAAGGCGTAGTCAAAAAGCTGAACAAGGCGAATTCCAGAAGCCACGACAGCGGCTGGGTAAGTGGGTCCAATATTGCTTTCAAAACGTCTTTAATGTTGAGAAAGCCGGTTTCTACTGCAGCTGTGAAGTCTCGTGACTGAGGAAATGAAGAGCACGACTGATAGAGTTCGTCCATCGACGGGAACGGAAAAACCGGCCCATTGTCCATAGAGTCTGGATTGGTTTTAGCTAACAGACCGGCCATTGATATGTTTGCACTACCAGGCTCTGAGTCACACCAAGCCCTTAATCCTAGACTATTAAATAGGCTGTCATAATACGCCATTTTTTAATTCCCTGAGCAAAATAAAGGCATACACATGGTATGCCTTTATTGGGTTATTGCATGTTGATTAGTAGCTTACTGTAGAAGAGCTGAAAGCTTACCACGTGCCGCATCATTCACCCAGGTGCTCCAGATGTCTTGTTGCGTTGACAAGAAGTAAGCAGCTGCCTCTTCGCCCGTAGCATTATTCGCATCTTGCCAGCCAAGAAGGCCATTCATCATATTGTTGGTGAAAGACAGGTTGCGCATTAGGTCGGTTTCCGCTGGATGAGATACCTCAAAGGTTCCCGTTACCACAGTGGTTACAACACTACTTGGCCATGATCCAAGCTTAGGCGTGTCGCATTCCAAATCGGAATTACAAGCAAGGGCATCGGGATCATGAGGACCCAAATCCACTTGTACCATAGGATATTTTCCTAGAACCGTACTAGGTGACCAATAGTAGCCAAACCAAGGCTCCTGCGAAGTATAGGCAGAGCCGATCGATGCAGAGAGAGTTTCACCTGATCCATGTACAAAATCTTCAATGCCTGCAGCGGCAAAACCACCGGCCTTAGCCATTTGCGAAGCAACAACCTGACACGTCCATCCAACAGGACAGTTATGCATTCTGCCGCCAACTAGATCTGGGTTGGCCAACAAACCTTCGATAGTTAACAGCTCAGGATGAGCCTCTGCTAAATAGTCCGGGATGAACAGACCTTCAACACCACCGTCTGAAAGAACCTGTGTCAATTCTTTGATCTTACCCGCTTCTAAAAGTGGCACGTAGGCAGGCGCAGAGTTTGTCCAGATTTCGGTCAGTATGTCTGGCTTGCCAGTTTCTGTAACTGAAACCAGTGCCGGTGTAGATGCAGACGGTATGATGGTAACAGAGCAGCCATATCCTTGTTCAAGCAGGAAGGTAGCGACCTGAGTCACAATGATTGCCGACCCCCAATCCATTTCGGTAATAGATACATCACCACACTCTTGCGCCGCCTGCGCTCCTCCAGCAGCAAGACCTGCCGCCAATGCACATGAAATAGACACTTTTTTTAGTTTTAACATAAAAATTTACCTGTTTATTATTATAGTTCATTGACCGTAGCGCGTACCGCCGAGTTTATATTCCTACGACAGTCGGTCAGCCATCTGTAGAATCTGCCTAAAATACACTTATAAGTTATGAGTTTTACAAGTGAGCAATGCTTTCTTTAAAACGTGTTCCTCATGGTTATTATATATAGCCAATCATAGCCAATCGCTGATAACGTAAGTTGCTTGATAAAACTTTACGTTACAAACAGGATTACTGCGAGTGACTGGCAACGTTGTCCACGTGCGGATAGCAGCATAATTTCAAGACACATTGAGAACGGCTTGATTTGTTATAATATTTCATACCACTATATCACTCATACATAATCTGACATTCATATTATATTTAGTTATTTTTTTTCGACTCAAACAGTAAAAAATCGACACTTAATATGGTAAATTTTGTCCGGACCAACTTAATTGAAGTGACTCTGTGTCAAGTAAAGACTTTAGTCTTCGAGCCCCACCCTAGCGGTGTAATATTTCAGCATTCGCTGTTACTTTTTCCACTCAACAACATACGTAAGCCGATCACTAACGTAAATAAGCAAGCACCTGTTTAACAACTGCTGGAGACGCATCAGCCTGCGGCAACCCCAATATTGCATCAATAATTTGTTGCGCAGTATCATTACTCAAACCAGCATGGGCCAACAACATCTTGGCCTTACTTACCATTTCATCATCGCTAAGGGCTGATTCGGGGTCTCCTTTGGCCGCCTGTCGTTGAGTTGAAAATTGCTCGCCACAACGGGTCACTACGGTCACCGCCGAGCCCCAATGGATAGGATAATTTGACTCATATTCATCAGCGACTGCAGTAGTAATACGCCCCCTCAATGGCTGTAAACGGTTACGACTAGCTTCAGAAAAAGAGTCAAATATCACTTCTCCAGCATCTAATGCAGCAGCAACGCAGTGGTAGAGCGAGAATTTAGCAGCATATTCACTATCAGGCTGAGGCCTATCACACACATCCATCGCTGCTTGATAGGTATCGATATGTACCGTCTCAATCTCTTTACCCTGTAATAAGCCATGTAATTCTAAGGCGGCATCAATGGCCGGATGAGTATGTCGGCAACAAGGCCAAGGTTTAATTGAAGTATCAGATAGCTGCCATGGTGAATCAGCATCTGTTGTCACCAAGTCAGGCGCGGCATCCGAACAAGTGGCTTTGAAAAAACCTTTGTCGCCTTCAAGCACCTTAGGTGGGCCAGTAAAATCCAATAATGCCAAATCAGCAGAAACAATGCCTGCTTCTGCGGCCCGCCCAGCATGTAAATGTTTGCTCATAGCTCCCGTTTCTAGGAACTCCCAAAACCCTGAAGACTGTGTTCCCGCATTGCCTAAGGCATACATCGCTTGTTCATCGCTAAGCTTCAACAAACTGGCTGCTGCCATGGCTGAGCCAAAAGGGCCACAAGTCGCCGTATTGTGCCAAATACGATAATGGGCAGGCCCCACTGCCCTACCTATTCGGCACATGGCTTCAAAACCTTGCAAAATAGCTAACAGTATTTCTCTACCGCTACTGGATTCACGCGCTGCCAAAGCAAAAACCGCAGGCACCACAACACAACCAGGGTGAGTGACTGAAGCCCGGTGTAAATCATCGGTTTCCAAAATATGCGTTAAGCTGCCCGCCACCAGCGCTTGCCTTCCTGCATCAAACCCTTGGCTAGCCCCCCATGCCAGCAGCTTTTTACCTGGCTCACTATTACGTCCGGCCAAGGTATTGGCAATCGCATCCAGAGTAAAAAATGCAGCACGCTGTAAATCACCTTCACTAACATCTTTATTGCGAATTAGCGTAATTAACTGTTCGGTTATAGTCATATAGACGAGTCTCAAAAAATAAGTATTTGTTTTATATTTGGCCGCCCTGATTCACTCCAATCCAATGCTGATCAAGCGGCAACCCTTGGGGCCACATTATTAAAAAAATGCATAGCCTTGGTATTAATGTTGATATATGTAAGGAGAATAGCAACTGTGATGACTTGGCTTGACCTGACTTGGCTACGCTAGCCTAGACTCAGCTTGGCTTGGCTTGGCTTTGGCTAGCTCTACTCAGGGCAGCATTATTACGGAAACTAGTTATTAACTCGGGCCATTCTGGTAGCGTTTTATTATCTGGCCATGCTCTGCGGTGATCACTTGGGCATATACCAAACAGGTCTCGATAAGCCTTACTAAAATAAGACGAACTATTGAAGCCTGTGGCCACACAAATATCTATCACAGGCATATTCGTTTGCGTTAATAAAGTACGAGCACGATGCAGCCTTAGTGCTTTGTAAAAAGTAACCGCTGTACAACAAAAGTGTCGATCGAAAAGTCTTTCCAGCTTACGTTGGGAAAGCCCCAGCAATATCGAGATTTCCGGAATTGTTATCGGTTCTTCCACATTATGGTCCATGAGTTGAATCGCTTCATTCAAGAATAGTGGCACGTTTAATTGTGTGCGCGACTGTGCTCTTTTTTGTTGCGCCGTAGATGGCCTAGTCTCAGAACTAACCATTTGATCTGCTACATCACAAGCCAGCGTCTTGCCATAATTTGAAGCAATATCATGCAACATCATATCCGTACATGAAGTGCCGCCCGCACAGGTAATTCTTTTTCTGTCAGCAACAAAAACCTGCTCCTGAATATCAACTTCTGGATAGCGCTCTTGAAATGCATTAACACAATGCCAATGAATAGTTGCAGCATAACCAGATAATAAATTTGCCCTAGCAAGAATATAAGAACCCATCTCAACAGCACCAATAATCATACCTGTCCGCGCCATTGACTGGAGCCAATGCAGAACTTTAGGATTATCATAATGTTCTGCATTCCAGCCACTACAAACAAAAACCGTATCCCAGCGTTCGTCAACAGTGGATATCGCCTTAGTCTGTACTGTAATTTCATCAGAGGAAATAACGTCACCACCATCAGCAGATAGAAATTCCCATCGATACAATATCTTTCCACTACAATTGTTAGCAATCCGCATAGGATCAACAAGAGAGGTGAGCGTAAATAAACTAAACTTTGACGTCAAAAAAATAGCGAAAGTGCGGCATTCGTGGGATATATTTTCATAAACCATGGACCCCTCCCAATATCTTATATGTGGTTACAGTAGCTTTTCGGTGGCATTTAAGACAAGCGTTTTTATGCCTAATATATGGCATAAATAACCGCTGGTTTAAGCTATAAATGTCTATTCTTAGATTACTTGATTGCTATGCTAGGTTAGTAATCCACACTATTATGAAATAAAACTATTTCGCCAATTATATAATTAATTCGACTTTAATATCAATAAATAGCGCAAAGCACTCTAACATATCGCCAAAAACTAGGTTAGCACACTCCCCAGCGCCGTTATCACACTTGCTGTAATAACCTCACCAATCATCGCGATAGCTAAGGCCGGTTGGCAACAATGACTAATGCATCCGCTGCGACTACACCTTGCCCTTGTGGAAGCACCAGTAATGGATTTACATCCAGCTCCAGCAAGTTGTCCCAATTCGCCTCTGCAAAATCAGCAATCGCTAGTATGGCATCAACAAGGGCGCTGATATCACCTACCTTCTGGCCGCGAAAACCCTTCAACATCCTCGTTACCATCAACGAATCAAGCGCACGTTCAACCGTTTCTTTATCTGTTGGCAATAACAAACTGCAACTGTCATTTAGCAATTCAACCAGTATTCCACCTGCCCCAATAACTAATGCTGGCCCAAACTGACTGTCGCGATTAACCCCTACAATTAATTCAGCAACGGCCCCGTGAACCATTGATTCAACAAGAAAAGTCTCTACATTTTGTCCGCTTTTGGCAACAGATTCACTCACCTCTCTTGCGGCCTCTTCAACTTCTTCAATCGTTTTTAAGTTGAGTTTTACGGCACCCAAATCTGACTTATGTGAAAAATTTGCTCCAAGCGCTTTTAGCACCACGGGAAAACCAATGTCAGCGGCAATTGCCGATACTTCTTCAGCGCGACCAATACCTCCAACTGGAACCGGCAGACCAAAGGCTTTAAGGCTAGATTTACTGGCCCATTCATCAATCGTTTGGGTAGAAGCATCAGCTCCATATTGATACGTTGAGACTCTAGGTAAAGTAAGTTGCGATAGTCGAGTGGCTCTGAATTCTGCATATTTAGCCGCAGCAGCATAGGCAAACAAACCATCGTCGAGGCCTTGTAATGGCACAACGCCATTATCGATAAGATACTCACGCAACTCTATCGGTAGCAATTCGCTAATGGTAGCAATCACAAAAGCGGGCTTGCCTGTTGTTTTGTGTGCAGCAATAAAGGCATCCAAGGCCATATTCCATTCAGCCACTTCCCTAGCCACCGCATCACCTATAACCGTGGGATGGTCATAGATCAGAAAAGCTGCATCATGATCGCCCTTCATCGAGGCGGTAAAACAACGTTCCTGGGCGGCCTTATCACCCCATACCGAGGTGTTGTAATCAAACGGGTTGGATATAGTGACATAGCTAGGCAACTCATCTTCCAACTCTTCAATTTGGTGGGCGGAAAAGTCCCGCATTTCCAGTTGATATTCAGGCACTAAGTCAGCAATTATGGCTGCTTCACCGCCAGAACATGACAAGCTGAAAATATTGCGCCCTGTAATGGGTTTGGCAATATTTAATACTTTCATAGTCTCTAGCAAGCGATTTAAAGAATCGACCCTTATCACACCCAGGCGTTCAAACAAGGCACTGTAAAGCGAATCTGAGCCGGCAAGTGAGCTGGTATGACTGACGGTCTGACGAGCACTCGCATCTGTTTTGCCTACTTTTAACACCACAATAGGCACGCCTTTACGCACTGCTTTTTCAGCAACACGGCTAAATACTTCAATATTATCAAGGCCTTCAATATACATACCAATAACATTAACCCGGTCATCCAGTAATAATGCATCAATATAGTCCCCAGCCCCCAATACCGACTGATTACCCGTTGCTATCACATGGGTGAAATTGACCGAGCGATCATTCATAGTAATATTCATAGCAATATTGCCGCTTTGAGAGATAATAGCGACACCGCTTTCAGTCGAGGTGGGATAATTACCAAATAAATACGGCCACAGTGCACATTTATCCAAATAATTCACAAAACCAAAACAATTTGGCCCAACTAATGGCATGTCTCCAGCAGCAGCAATGAGCTGATTCTCTACTAGCTGACCTTCTTCACCTATTTCGCCAAACCCAGCGGCATAACAAACGCACCCGCCAGCGCCAAGCTTAGATAGTTCTCCAACAATTTGTACCGTAACGGCTTTATTAACCCCGATATATGCCGCATCCGGCGCCGAAGGCAAATCCTTAACCGAGGTATAACATTTATACCCCGCCATAAATTGCCTTGTTGGATGTACTGGCCAGATTTCCCCTTGGAAACCCATGTCCTGGCAACGTTTAATTGACATTTCTGCTATAGAACCACCAATAAAAGCAATACTTTTAGGTGAAAAAAGCCTAGATATGGCCTCTGAACGTGTTGACGCCATTTGCACTCTCTCTGATCGCGTGGAAAACTAATATGATTAATTGATAATCTGAGAATTTCAAACAGCTGTATTTCAGCTTTTCGACGGTTGTATAAAATTTTCGATAAACACAGGCATATTACACAAAGGAATTCGTGTACAAGGGGTATGGAATATTTAAATTAACGTTGGTGGTATAGACCGGTTAGAACGGTTATTACACAATGCTGAGTCTTCTAATACCCAATCAATAAAATTTTCCGCTTGCTCTGACAATACAACCCCATTGGGATAAACAAGATAAACTGCTCTATTTTTAGACAGGGACATATTCAACGGTTGCACCAGTTTTTTATTCGCCAGTAAATCGGTTACCAGGCCACTAAAACCCAAGGCTATGCCTTGGTTATCTAATGCAACCTGAATAACGTTCGCATAACTATCGAAGTCTAATGTTTTAAAAGATGGGGATATAGGCACACCATGCCCTCTTAACCACCAAGCCCAACCCTCATCAGAGTGAAAGTCGCCGTCGAGATTAATCAACGCATGATCAAGTAAATCTGTTGCTGAACGAATAGGCTCTGAGGTTTTTAGGTATTCAGCCGTACACACAGGAAATGAATGAATGTCAAATAATTTTATAGAAGCCAGCCCCGACCAGTTGCCCTGCCCATAACGAAAACCAATATCAATTGCATCCGCCACCATGTCAAAAGGTTGATCAGACACCGCTACCCGAAACTCTGCCTCAGGAAATTGTGATTTATACTTAATGAGCCGTGGCGTAAACCAAAACGAAGCAATGGCGACAGTAGACGCTATTGAAATTTTTAGCGGTTGAACGTCTTTTTTAATCCTGCCTGAAACTTCAGCGATACTCTCCAAACTCGCGTTAATCGTTATTTGAAAATCCTTACCTGACTTCGTCAAACTCAGTGCACGATGTAAGCGGTCAAATAGTTTAACGCCTAAATACTCTTCAAGAATACGAATCTGCCTGCTCATCGCTTCACGGCTAACACATGCCTCTTCAGCGGCTTTGGTGACACTTAGATATCTTGCAACAGATTCAAAAGCCATCACACTTTTCAACGGAGGCAATCTGGATTTCAATGTTTTCATATGGATATCCTGCATCAAATTTACGAGAAAGCTCTACTTTTGACCTCCGTTATTATTGGTGCGGGTTAGCCTCCATTTTATTGCAGCCCAATCATCAAATCCTATTTCAACATAAGTGTCGAATTAGTGCTTATTATGTCGCAAAACATAAAATCGATAAAACCAGTTTGCCACATTATGTTTGCATAACTCCGAATTTAATAGGAAGTAACATGCACGAGCAAGTCAAAGTAACACGTAATGGGCACATACTTGAAATCATTCTCGACAACCCAAAAGCCAATGCCATTGATATTACCATCAGTCAGAAACTTGGCGAGGCCTTTGTTATGCTTCGTGATGATCCTGCATTAAGAGTCGGTATTATTACTGGCGCTGGCGATCGGATTTTTTGTGCCGGCTGGGATCTAAAAGCCCTTAACGCGGGTGAAATGCAAACCGAAAATTGGTGGGAAGATGATTATGGCCCAGGTGGTTTTGCTGGCATAACTGAAATGTGGAATCTGAACAAGCCCGTTATTGCCGCCTTAAATGGCCTGGTTATTGGTGGTGGATTTGAACTTGCTTTAGCCTGTGATTTATTGATTGCTGGCGACAATGTAGCATTTGCCTTACCGGAACTACCTCTAGGCCTGGTACCTGATGCCGGTGCAATTCAGCGCCTCGCACGGCGCCTGCCCTACAACAAGTCGATGGAAATGTTTTTAATTGGCGAACGCATGTCGGCAACAGAAGCAGCAAGCTACGGCTTGGTGAACAAAGTAGTTCCTCAAGATCAAGTAATGCAAGCGGCTAGAGCTTGGGCTGAGCAATTAGCCAATTCTGCACCATTAGCAGTGCAGTCAATAAAAGAACTATTGCGTGCTATTGAAGGTGACACGATACAGCAAGCCTTTAATACCATACGCACTGCCGACCTGCCTACTTACCGCGCCCTGCTGACATCAGACGATGCACAAGAGGGTGTAGAAGCCTTCGTAGAAAAGCGCGCGCCTGAGTTTAAAGGAAAATAAGCTCACGCTTACCCCCAAAAATCAGATGGCAAGGGTTCTGAATATTGCGTTTGCCACCTGTTTGAATTCACCATTAAATATACGAGACTATTTAGTATGACTTCCATATTCAAACCAATGAATCCTAAGGACGTGAAGGCAGTCACCTGTCTTGGCGCAGGCCCAATCGGGGCCGGCTGGGCTGCTTATTTTTTAGCCCATGGTTACACGGTAACTAGCTACATACACAGCCTAGATGAAGAACCTGCGCTACGTTCACTGATAGAGAACGCCTGGATCAGCCTTACCCAATTGGGGCTGTCTGAAGGGGCCTCATTAGACAACTTCAGTTGCACCAACAACCTTAAAGATGCTGTTGCCAAAGCAGATTTCATTCAGGAAAGCGTGCCTGAAAACATCGATTTAAAACAAAGCGTGTATGCCCAATTAGGGGACCTAGCTCCCGCTAACGTGGTGATTGCTTCAAGCACTTCTGGTTTATCCATGACCGATATTCAAGCAAACTGCGCTACCCCTTTACGCACGGTGGTAGGACACCCGTTTAACCCGCCTTACCTATTACCCTTAGTAGAAATTGTTAAAGGTGAACAAACTGCCCCCGAAGCCGTAGAATGGTTGGTGGAATTTTACAAAATAGCAGGCAAAGCCCCGCTGGTATTGCGCAAAGAGATTCCTGGTTTTATTGCCACTCGCTTACAAGAAGCCATTTGGCGGGAAGCCCTGCACATGGTAGATAATAACGAAGCCACCGTAGAAGAAATTGACTTCGCCATTACCAATGGCCCCGGCCCTCGCTGGGCATTAATGGGCCCCTGCCTGACCTTTCACAACGGCGGCGGCGAAGGTGGTATGGCCTATAATCTCGACCAATTCGGCCCCGCTCTCAAGCTTCCATGGACACGCCTAGAAGCGCCCGAGCTCACTAAATCGCTACGCGATAAAATGGTTGATGGCTGCATTCGTGAAGCTGGCGACAATGATTACATGACCCTTAGTCGGGCTAGGGACGAAGGCTTGGTAGCCATCCAAAATGCATTAAAAAAATGTAAATTACCGTTAACCTAATGATGGGTAGCTACTGTCGTTGACCTATTAGCCGACTCTTTCGAGAGTCGAAAATACGCATACATTTAACCAAAAAATGACACTCAAGATTAACTCCAATATTGATAATAGAAAATGCTAACAATGACTTTCTGCTGTAATGACAGACTAACTCAACTGCTAGGAATATATAATGAAGAATAATGTAATTATCACTTGTGCCGTCACTGGAGCAGGAAATACGCTGGACAAACATCCAGATATTCCCGTTACTCCTCAACAAATTTCCGATGCTGTTATTGCTGCCGCCAAAGCCGGTGCTGCTATGGCTCATATTCACGTTCGTGATCCAAAAACAGGTCAAGGTTCACGGGATATTGAATTATTCAAACAAGTGATTGCTTTAGTTCGAGCTAGCGACACCGATGTTATTATCAATGTTACAGCAGGCATGGGCGGCGACTGGATACCTAGTAAGGAAAATCCAAGTATGCCAGCCGAAGGTTCTGACCTGATCAGTGCGGTTGACAGAATGGCACACATTAAAGCGGTGCAACCAGAAATATGTACACTGGATTGTGGCACAATGAACTTTGGTGACAACGAAATCTACGTTAGCACGCTGGATTGTCTGCGGGAAATGGCCAGGTTAGCCCAGCAATGGGGCGTAAAACCAGAACTAGAAGTATTCGACCTTAGCCATATTCGTATTGCTCAACAATTGATGAGTGAGGGACTAATTAATGATGACCCCTTATTCCAAATTTGCCTTGGTTTAACCTGGGGTGCCGCTGCCAATTCGGAGAGCATGATGGCTATGCGTAATGCACTACCCGCCAATGCAATCTGGGGTGGATTCGGCATAGGACGTATGGAAATGCCAATGGTCGCTCAAGCCGTTTTATTGGGCGGTAACGTCCGTGTTGGTTTAGAAGACAACATCTATCTAGATAGAGGCGTTTTGGCTAGCAATGAGGCTTTAGTGCAACGTGCCCGTGAAATCGTTGAGCGCCTAGGCTCACGCGTTGTAACCGACCCTGCAGAAGCTCGTGAACAACTTGG
>JBLHQO010000013.1:0-19556 GCA_047625285.1 Oceanospirillaceae bacterium | reverse complement strand
GGTTGTTGCCCTTGGGGCACCAGCTCCACAATTTTTTGGCCTTGTATCACTAAGCCACCCTGTGCGTTGTTAGCCAATATTGCAAGGGGGTTTTTAAGCCAAATGGTGTGACTTGATGATGTATTTATTGGTTTGTTTATAGGCATGATGACAAAGTTTCCACGTGATTAGGCAATTGTAATGTAAGGTTCAAGAAGCTTGCTCAGTTAATGTAGCTTATTTTATTAGTGTTACACATTACAGCACTTAGGTAATACCAACATTAGGTTTAAATTACGGGTAGCAAAATCACCGTTGGATCCACCTTGTAATGTGATGACCATTTTATCTTGGTGTCTGCTTTGTGCAAATATCTCTACTAGTATGTCTACTTTATGGGCATTTGGTATGTGACCCACTGAGTCTTGTCTGATAGCTTGTCATAAACACCACGCCCTCTATAATTGTTTTCCGCTGTTATCCAGCGAACATATGGCCAACCTTTATCTAAAGCTGAGTCATTTAATGCTTTGTACAAAGCATCTACAATGCCTTTGCCTCGATGTTCTGGTTTAATAAAAAGATCATCAAGAAAACCAACCAATTTCCCTCTAAGTGGCGATGGCATTGCTTTGTAATGCATTAAGCCTAGGCAATTGCCAGAATCATCTTTCGCAACGAGTGCGTAAAATGCCTGGTCTTTATCGAAAATCCACGACCAAACGGTATCAAGTATTTCCTGATCCATAGGCACTTGATAAAATTCAGCATAACCATAATAAAGGCCTTCCCACTCTTTCCTATCGCGCAAAGATAATTCTGATACGACTATTTTCATGTAGATCTCTTCTTTATGACACCAGTAGCAAAACGGCTGCTTATATGACGTCACCTTGATTTTTTTGTGAATGCCTAGCATAGGTATAGGCGTGGGCATGAACTATTGAGGTGAAGGTCCTTCGTGGCAAGGTCACCGTCTAAACCATGTTGGGATTAGACGATAACTCCTGGCCAATGGCAAGGTCTACGGGTTGTAATCCTATGTGCTCGTCGAGTTACTTGAGTTGCACAAGAACGGACGCTTACACAGGCAAAAACATTTACATATGTAAATGTCAGACCAAATTTAACTAAGGTTCTTACGAATTCGACTAAGCTGGGTAGGGCTGATACCCAAGTAAGATGCAATATGGTACTGGGGAATTACATCTTCTAAGCCGGGGTGTTGTTCTTTGAAAATCAAATAACGTTCTGTCGCATCCATTAAAACCATTTCAAGCTGTTTTTTCTCATTACCCACAAAAAGACGTTCGGCAATACACCTACGAAGCCGTTCTAACTCATAATTATTGCCAGATAAACGCTCTAGTTCGTGGTACTTCATTCGCCAAATTATACAGTCGCTTCAGGCCTACTGTGGCAGACTGTTTTCTCTTTGCTGATGAGTGATACGTACGAACCGATAATCGCGGGAGCAACAAAAAAAGTCTTGTTATGCTCCTTTCCGTTGTTGTTGGTATAAAAGGCTCCTACTGCACCTTGTTGCAAGAAAGCAATTTCGCTTGCGTACACACCTTCACGAACAAAGTAGTCCCCTTTTTTAGCTGGTCAGCTACAAAAAATGAAGCTATTAATGCAACGTTCTGCTCTGACAAATCGCTGATTGAATTTAAGAAAAATACCAGACTATTCATTCAATGGTGCTCTCAAGGTGACTCCGGTGTTTTTCAAGCCTGTAAAATCATATCGGCGGCCTTCTCTGCAATCATAATAGTTGGGGAGTTGGTATTGCCAGATGTGATGGTTGGCATGATGGATGCGTCTACAACACGTAAACCGCTCACACCGTTAACTCGTAAGTCTATGCCGACCACTGCTTGATCATCCGAGCCCATGCGACAGGTACCCACAGGGTGGAATATGGTAGTGCCTATTTCGCCAGCAACTTTAGCTAAATCGGCATCCGATTGATAAGCTATACCTGGTTTTATTTCACTGGGGTTATACTTTTTCATGACAGATTGCTCGGCTATATTACGGGCTAATCGGATTGCATTGATGGCAACGAGTTTATCTGACTCAGTGCTTAGGTAATTAGGGTTTATTACAGGGTGAGCTTGTGGATCGGCACAGCTAATGTGGCTTGACCCGCGGCTTTGTGGGCGTAATGGAACGATGCTTGCTGTAAATGCAGGGAAGGGGTGTAGTGGGTCGCCAAACTTGTCTAAAGACAATGGCTGCACGTGAAATTCTAGATCAGCAGTTGACACTTGGGGGCTAGATTTAGCGAATATACCTAACTGGCTGGGTGCCATAGACATAGGGCCCCTGCGCGTTAATAAATATTCAAGCCCAATACCCATGCGCCCTAATAGGGATCCAGCGCGCTGATTTAGGGTGGTTACATTTTCAACCCGAAAAGCGACGCGTAACTGTAGATGATCTTGTAAATTTTCTCCAACCTCGTTGGACTCATGAACAATATTAATGCCCGCTTTATGCAAGTAACTAGGGTTACCAATGCCAGACAGTTCTAGTATTTGTGGAGAGCCAATAGCTCCAGCACAAAGGATCACTTCGCCTGTTGGGCTTGTAGTGCGGTAGGTGATGGATTTTCCTTTAAGCTTAACCTCTACGCCACAGGCTCGTTTACCTTCAAATATAACTCTATGTACTTGTGCTTGGGTGATTATAGTCAAGTTATCACGCTTCTTCACAGGCCGTAAGAAACCTTTTGACGTGCTCCAGCGAAAGCCGTTTTTTTGATTCACACGAAAGTAAGAAGAGCCTTCATTGTCGCCAAGGTTAAAGTCTTCAATTTTGTCAATGCCGGCCTGTTGAGCAGCATCGCGGTAGGCATCCAAAATTTCCCAAGATAGGCGTTGTTTATCAACTCGCCATTCACCGCCAGCACCATGAAAATCATCGGCGCCTGCATAATAATCTTCTGACTTTTTAAAATAAGGTAACACGTCGTCCCATCCCCAGCCGGTGTTGCCCATCTCACGCCAGCCGTCATAATCGTTGGCTTGGCCGCGCATATAAATCATGCCGTTGATCGATGAACACCCACCTAAAACGCGCCCACGTGGGTAATCTATTTCTCTATCGTTTAAACCTTTTTGTTTACACGTTTTAAAGCCCCAGTCGGTACGTGGATTCCCCATGCAGTATAGGTATCCAACAGGGATATGAATCCAGATGTAATTATCTTTACCACCTGCTTCTAATAACAAAACCTTATTTTTTGGATTCTTGGAAAGTCGATTTGCAAGAACGCAGCCTGCTGATCCGCCACCTACAATAATATAATCGTAATGTGAGTTATCTGTAGTCATGGTGGCGCCTGTTTAGTAAGTGTTTGGCTGCTTTTAAATTCTTGTTACAAGCTGCTAGATTACCCTAGCTGGACTAATGTTTATATGGTTCGCTGCTCGGTAAGCAACCAGTCAATAAAGTGTTGTTTTGCAGGCAGCATATCTTTGGCATTTATCTCTACTAGATAATAACCCCACTCAGAAGTTAGGCTGAATGAGCGCAAAGCTGTCAGCATACCACTATCAACTAGATCGTCCACCAAGTCTCCCCAGCCTAGGCCCACACCTTGGCCAGCAATGGCAGCCTGAACTAACAGGGTGTAATTGTTAAACGTGAGTACTGGTTCACTGGGTTTCACTAGACTGCGTCGCTGGTGGAAAAAACCACGCCAATCCAGCCAACCTTGGCCTGCATAGTCTCCCAGGTTCAATAATGGTAAGGCTGCCAATTTTTTATGGCTTTCTATGGGGCCATATTGCTCTAATAATGCAGGGCTACACACTGGAAAAACATTGCCAATACACAAAAGGTGAGACGGTTGAGTGTTTGGCTGGCCCTTGGCGAATACGATAGATACGTCTGTATCTTGGTTGCTGTGGTCTAGTTGAGCTTGTGAAGTAACGATTCGTACCTCAACGTCAGGATGTAGTTCACGAAACCGGGATAACCTTGGTAATAACCAAAACGCGGCAAAAGCGAAATCAGTGGCGACATTTATATATCGACGGCAACGAGTTTTTTGTAGATGTTGTAGGCAATCTGCCATCTGTTGAAAGCCCGATTCAACGGCTTCATATAGCTGCTGCCCGCTATCGGTTAGAGCCACGCCACGGTAAATACGTTTGAATAACTGTAGTTCAAGTTGGCGCTCTAAGCCGCGCATTTGTTGGCTTACTGCCGATTGAGTTGAGCCCAGTTCATGGGCCGCGGAAGTGAAGTTCAAATGGCGTGCCGCCGCCTCAAAGGTCAGTAAGCTTTTAGCGGAGGGGATAATTTTATTTAGTAACATTAGTTCATCTAATATTTGCCATTAATTTTGACCCAGTTTACACACTTATTTGTGCTGTTAAAATAGCAGCCCTGCGTACCCTTAAACCCAATAACAATACTTGAGTATTAACCTAAATGAAGATTGAACGCGTAACCCCTGCAATTGGTGCAGAAATATCTGATGTTTGCCTCAACAACTTAAGCTCAAAAGAGCTTGATGAAATTTATGATGCACTCATCGAACATAAGGTTATTTTCTTTAGAGATCAGGATATTACACCAGAAGTACACTTGGCCTTTGCCAAAAGCTTTGGTGAGCCGGAACCCCCACACCCAATCTACCCAAGTATTGAGGGTTATGAAAACATTGTTCTGCTTAAAAGCGGTGCCGGTAGTAAGCCAGACACTAATGATTGGCACAAGGACATGACTTTTAAAGCTAACCCACCGTTCACAAGCATATTGCATGCGATTGAAGTGCCTGATGTGGGTGGTGATACCTTATGGTCTAACACCAATGCCGCATACGAAGCGCTGCCATCGGTGTGGAAAGACTACTTAGCAGGTATGGAAGCCATACACGACATAGGCACCTTCAGGAATGATCTGTATCAAAAAGGGGGCATTGAAGCGGTGAATGATGGCCTTAAGAGCACCGGTTCTGCAGTGCATAAAATTGTTGATACCCACCCAGTAAGTGGCCTTAAGTACCTTAATATTAATCAGTCGTTCACGCGCCATATTATGGGTGAAATTCAGGGAGAGAGTGACAGAATACTGCAATACCTCTACCAACACATGGCCAAACCAGAGTTTCAGGTGCGTTTGCGCTGGCGCAATAATACTATTGCCATGTGGGACAACCGCATCACCCATCATTATGCTATTTGTGACTACTTACCTAAAGTACGGCACATGCAGCGAGTCACCGTGCTGCAGGACAAGCGTGAAGCGCAACAAAAGTAGGTTGGCAGGGTGCTTGTTTAAGGGCACAATAGCCGCCTATTTAATTTGTCTAGGTTGTAGCCCCAATGCAGTTATTTGCTCACCGCGGTGTTAGTGATTTAGCGCCAGAAAACTCCATGGCCGCGTTTGAGCTAGCACTCGATCAGCAATGTGATGGTATTGAGTTGGATGTGCGCTTGATGTCGGGTCAGGTGGTGGTGATGCACGATGCTAGCGTAGACCGAACAACCAATGGTTCGGGCCAAGTTGATCAACTAAGCTTACCGCAATGGCAGCAGCTAGATGTTGGTAATGGTGAAGCACCACCAAGCTTGAGGCAGGTGTTAGAACGGGTGGCAGGGTGCTGCGAAGTTAACATAGAACTTAAGTCTGCTGATTTAGTGAGTCAGGTAGCTGCAGAAATAACCTATGCCGTACATCACTTTGGGTTTGAGCTAACGCAATTATGTGTGTCGGCTTTTGATCATCGTTTATTATTGGAGGTAAAAGACATCATACCTCACATCGATATTGCACCACTCATTTCGTCATGCCCTGTGTCATTATCTCAGTTAGCATATGACATGGGCGCTTGCGCCTTACACAGCGACACAGAAACCACCGATGCACAACTAGTAAATGACGCTCACGCCCGTGGTTTAGCTATTAGAGTGTTCACAGTAAAGCAAGCTGCCGATTTACTAAGGTTAAAGCAAATCGGTGTAGATGCCGTGTTTGTAAATAACGTGGCCTGGGCTAAACAAGTACTTACTGCTGCTTAAGTTTGTTATGGCTCCACCAAATAACCACTAGCAATAAACCTAAAAAAGGCAAGCTCATTAAATTAATAATTTTCCAGCTGGTGGCGCTTAAGAGCCATCCTGCAGACAATGAGGCCAACGCCTGAAAGCCAAATACCATAAAGTCGTTAAACCCTTGGGCGCGGTATTTTTCTGCTTCTTTGTAACAAGTAATCAGTAAAGCCGTTCCGCTTACGAATAAGAAATTCCATCCTACCCCTAGCATTACTAAACTGAACCAGTAGCCTGCAAATGTTTGGCTAATTTGACCTATGGTAATACACACGATGAGGGCCATAACTCCCGTAACCATTATGGTGCGGTGGCCGAACTTCCGAATAAGCTTGCCTACAAATAAGGAAGGCAAAAACATTCCCACTATATGCCACTGAATCACAACACCAGTGTCATGTAAGCTATGGCCGTCCATAACATGCATGCTAACTGGTGTGGCGGTCATTATAAAACTCATTAGAGCATAGGATATAGCAGCAGCCATGACAGCCAATACAAAATTAGGTTGTTGCAAAAGTGTTTTAACACTGCGGCCTTTACCTTGATCTTGATCAAGGCTCGTCTGCGGCGCGCGCAAGCTAGACAGGATGAACGCAGGCATTAGTACCATTATCGATAAGGCGATATAAGAGCCTACAAAGGCGTAGTCTGGAATTAGATCGCGGGTATAGTTGGCTACGTTGGGGCCTAAAAATGCACCTGCAATACCGGCCAGTAATATAGCCGAAATGGCCTGAGGCGCTACTTCGGAGTTTACGCTTTCTGCAGCAGCAAAACGGTATTGCTGAACAAAGGCCATGCTTACGCCCAAGCTTAAACTGGCCAGGCAATATAACAAAAAATGACTTTGCCAGATGGCCAGTGCGCCAAGCAGAGCAGAGCAAGAGGCGAGTATTGACGCGCCTACAAATCCTACGCGGCGGCCCCAGCGGCTCATTATCATGGCGGCAGGTATGGTGCCAGATGCTGTGCCCACAATCATGGCGGCCACGGGTAGCGTGGCAAGTGCTAAAGATGGCGCTAATAACGCGCCAATGATACCGCCCAGAAATATGGTTACGTTTGCGCCAGTAAATGCAAAAACTTGCGCTAAGCACAGCAACCAAACGTTGCGGGTAAAGGATAAAAACGGCATATTAATCAAACTTAATGTATTGCAGGGGTCGCTATGGTAACTGATCTAACTAGTTGGAACTAGCAGATATTTATCGTAGCCGTTCCTCGTAACTATTTATCATAATCAGGCTTGCGAGGGTTAAATGGTCGTGTTAGTTTTAAACGTATGTTTTAAACACAAAATAATCAGCTAGAAATATCCATGACAAGTTCTACTATTGATCGTATTTTAGATGCCGCAGAAGCTGAGTTTGCAGCCCATGGGTTTGTAGAGACGTCTCTTCGAACCATTACTACCAACGCTAAGGTTAATTTGGCCGCGGTGAATTATCATTTTGGTTCAAAAAAAGGCTTAATTCAAGCCGTAACAGATCGCTTTTTAGGCCCGCTCACTCAGAACCTTCAGACACAGCTAAGTGCTTATGAAAAGTCTGCCAATAAAAGTGAGGATGATGAGCAAGAATTGGGGGTTTTATTGGGTGTTTTGGCTCGGTCGTGCCAGCAAGTTGCGCAACAAAATCACCATAGTTTAGCGGTGTTTGCACGCCTCATAAATACGGCGTATAGCCAGTCACAAGGCCACCTTCGTAAGCACCTAATCTTCCACTACGGCGCTTCATTTTTGTACTTTATGAAATTGCTTCGTAAACACATGCCAGTAATGACCAATGAACAATTTTTTTGGCGGTTTCATTATCTGTTAGGCATATTGGTTTTTTCCCTTTCCAGTAGTGAGGCCCTTTTGGCAATTTGTGAACGAGAATATGCCAGTAACCGAAGTTTGGATCAAATTATGGCAGACATTGTGCCGGTTATGGCTAGCGCAGCCCAGGCACCCATTTTAGGAGAGTTTTAATGTACACGATGGACCAGTTATTGGGAGATGTAGGGATAGATACTGCGCAATCGATATTGCTGAGTAAAGTATTTCTATTGGTACTAGCTGTACTGTTATTTAACTTTGTAGTGCGTAAAGTATTTGCGCGTTTAGCCGTAAAGCTTCAAAAAACTGAAAATGAATGGGATGACGCACTGCTTAATGCTGCACGCAAACCCTTAGCCTGGGGTGTGTGGGTTGTTGGCATAGCCTGGGTTGTAGGTATAGTCAGCAATGCCTTTGACGCAGACACGTTAAGCTTTGTACAGAGCTTACGTGACACCTTGCTCATTTTTTTGGTGTCGTGGTTTTTAATACGCTTAGTGAGCGTGGCAATAGCTATGTTAGCTCGCCCAGGTAAACACCGAGACGCATGGGACAAAACCACTGTGGAAGCCATGGGTAAGCTTGTTAAGGCGGCAGTAATAATCACTGCCATTTTGGCGTTAATGCAACACTTTGGTTTTTCTATTTCCGGAGTATTGGCCTTTGGCGGGGTAGGTGGTATTGCCATTGGTTTTGCTGCTAAAGATCTGTTGTCTAACTTTTTTGGTGGCTTGATGATCTATATGGATCGCCAGTTTTCTGTAGGCGATTGGATTCGCTCGCCCGACAAAGAGATTGAAGGTACTGTGGAATACATTGGGTGGCGCATCACCCGTATTCGTACCTTTGATATGCGCCCGCTCTACGTGCCTAACGCTACCTTCACCAGCATTTCCGTAGAAAATCCTTCGCGTATGCATAACCGACGATTCTATGAAACCTTTGGCCTACGTTATAAAGACCAAGATAAAGTACAAGCGATTACGGTAGCTGTGAAACAAATGTTATTGGCTCATGCCGCCATAGACTCCGGACAAACGCTGATGGTAAACGTTAATACCTTTAACGCCTACAGCGTTGATTTTTTTGTATACACCTTTACCAAAACCACTAAGTGGGCCGAATTTCATGAAATTAAACAGGAATTGCTTGGCCTCATTGCTGACATTGTAGCGCAGCATGGTGCAGATTTTGCGTTCCCCACCCAAACCATTCAGATGTTGCCTCAGCAGGTAACGGATTTTAGCCCGCCATGAATAAACAGCACTATATTTTTGGCTACGGTAGTCTAATTAACAGCGCTAGTCGTCGTATTACTGGCATTGCCGGTGATTCCTTAGCCGTGCGGGTGCAGGGGCTAGAACGCACTTGGGTAGGCTGGAAAGGTACCAATATGCGTGCCGTTGCGGCCCGGCCAATGTTAGGTGCCAGTTGTAATGGGGTGCTCTTTGAGGTGCCTGAATGTGAGTTAGACAAGTTTGATGATCGCGAGACCCATTACGTAAGGACTCAACTAGATCTGTCACAGGTAGATTACTTGCAAGGCCATCAAGCCTTAGCAGGAAATAGCCAAGTGTGGGTGTATCTATACAATCATCACAACCAAGGCTTACAGAGCGCGCCTATTGTACAATCCTACCTTGACGTGATTCTGTTGGGGTGCCAAGAGATAGCGCCCACATTCGCGCAGGAATTCATAGAACACACTCTTAATTGGAATGTTTGGCATGATGATCGCCTCCAACCCGTTTATCCCCGCGCTCAATCTCATTCAGAAGCTGTGCAGCTAGATCAATTGCTAGCTCTGCTGCTTCCCCAAGCTTTTACTCAACGATGCTTGGCGCCATAAGGTCTATTAGAGTAGGTTCATCTGCTGGCGCTGCTTCTAAATTTACTTCTACACCAACCTCTAAAATGGGTTCCGCTGGTGTGTAGGGAATTACTTTAACTAGTAACACTAGTTTAGGATGATCTAAATAGTGTAATTCGTTACTTCGCATTTTACGCCTTTGGATGAGGCTGTAGCGAGTTTCTACAATCGGCACCAAGCTTTGCCCGGCGCTTAATATGCTCTGTTTGGCGCGTTGGCTACTAGCGCTTTGGATACTTGGGAATTGGTTTAAATGTAATTCGCTATGAACATGTAAAAAACGCCCTTTGCTAAATCCCAAACTACCCTCAAGCTGTTGATGTCCGCCCCAAATATAACCCCCTCTAATGTCAATCCAGTTTATGGTTTTGTTGCCCTTAAGGATTTGACGCCAACTAAGGTGTGCTAGAACTTTATAATCTGCATTATTTTCTAACATACGGGCCTCAGTGTTGAGGATGCGTAGATCTGCGGGTAAGTTTATAAACTCAATATTCTCTAGTTCGTTGGGGTTACTTGTTTCAGGACTAAATTGGGTAAGGGTTTGACCACGATGCCATGATATGGAGGCTGGCTGAAATGGAAAGGTTTCTGTCGTGGAAATCTTGTCTGCTCGTTTGGCGACAATGATTTCTATTTGATACCAAATTTCATCATTTTTGTCAGCGGCCAATACTAACGCTGGCTGCACCAATAATAAAGCCACAAGAACCCTGGTAAAAAGGTGCCAAGGTGAACGTTGTTTTGATGCAAAATATAGAGTTCTCATGCTTAGCTCAATAGTTTAATTAGGTCTTCCATACGCTGGAAGCGTGTTTCTGTGTTTTCCATGGCTAAAGTAAAGCGTAACTTGGTACCGCCTTCAAGCTTAAAGTTGCGCGGTTGGGTCTGTACTAGTTTTACTAACACCATGGGGTCTATGTTGGTATTCTTGCTAAACTCCATGCGGCCATTGCCGGCGGAAGCTTCAATACGTGTCACCCCAAGAGCCTGCGCCTTTAACTTTAGACGGTTTTGGCGGAAAAGGTTTTTTATCTGAGCTGGAAGCAGGCCAAAGCGGTCAATCATTTCCACTTGTAATTCTTTTAGTGCCGCATCATGTTCGGCGTTGGCAATACGCTGGTACATTACTAAGCGATTATGTACATCGGGTAAATAAGTTTCTGGTATAAGCGCAGGCAGACGTAAATTAACTTCGGTGCCTCGTTTAAGAGGTTGGTCTAAGTTTGGAGTTTCGCCTCTTTTCATGGCTTCAACTGTTTGGTTAAGCATTTCCATATACAAACTAAAACCAATGCCTTGCATTTGGCCGCTTTGTTCTTCGCCTAATAATTCGCCAGCGCCACGAATCTCTAAATCGTGGCTTGCCAGGCTAAAGCCTGCACCTAATTCGACAGTAGCTTCAATGGCTTCAAGGCGTTTCTTGGCATCTTTGCTTAGCAGCTTAGGGTGGGGAGTCATCAAATAGGCATATGCTTGATGATGGGAACGGCCTACACGGCCCCTGAGCTGGTGTAATTGCGCCAAACCAAACTTATCAGCTCGCTCTATAATAATGGTGTTGGCGGTGGGTATGTCGATACCCGTTTCGATGATTGTGGAACACACTAGTACGTTTGAACGTTTATGGTAAAAATCACCCATCACCTGTTCTAAATCGCGTTCACGCATTTGCCCGTGGGCTACGCTAACTCTAGCTTCTGGTACAAGCTCGCGCAGCCTTGCTGCACTGTTTTCTATGGTTTTTACTTCGTTGTGTAAGTAATAGACCTGCCCGCCACGTAGCAATTCTCGCAATATGGCTTCTTTAACGAGTTTTGTGTCGTCTTGGCGAATAAAAGTTTTAATGGATATTCGTTTAGCCGGCGGTGTTGCAATGATAGACAGGTCGCGCATGCCCGCCATAGACATATTTAATGTTCTAGGGATAGGCGTAGCCGTGAGGGTTAATATGTCTACTTCTGCACGCAACTTTTTGAAAGACTCTTTTTGATTGACACCAAAACGATGCTCTTCGTCGATGATGAGTAAACCCAAGCGTTTAAACTTAAGTTTGCCTTGCAATATCTTGTGGGTGCCCACTAAGAGATCCAGAGTGCCATCTTCAGTTTGAGCCATGGCCTTGTTTTGTTCTGCAGTGGTTTGGAAGCGCGACATTACGCCAACATTCACAGGCCAGTTAGCAAAGCGGTCTTTTAGGGTTTCGTAATGTTGTTGGGCCAGCAGGGTGGTTGGTACCAAGATGGCCACTTGTCGGCCGCCATTAACAGCCAAAAAGGCCGCACGCATGGCCACTTCTGTTTTACCAAAACCTACATCGCCACAAACCAGCCTGTCCATGGGTCGGTCGGCCATCATGTCGGCTAGAACCATTTTTATGGCTTGCTCTTGATCTGGTGTTTCTTCAAATGGGAAGTCATCAGCAAAAGCTTGATAACTTTCATCAGGGCGAGGGAAGGCATAGCCGTCTCGTGCTTCGCGCAACGCATAAATGTGTAACAGCTCTGCGGCAGTGTCTTTAATTTTTTCTGCAGCTTTGCGCTTGGCCTTAGTCCATTGTTCGCCGCCTAGCTTATGTAGTGGTGCGTTTTCGCCACCAGAATAACGTGATAACAGCTCGATGCCCGATACAGGTACATAAAGCGTTGCTTCGTTCGCATACAGTAATACTAAGAATTCAGCGTCTTGGCCATCGATGCTTAAGGTCTGTAAGCCGTTATAACGGCCCACGCCATGGTCTTGGTGTACTACGGCGTTACCTATGCTTAGTTCTGCCAAGTCATGAATAGCCGTGTTGGGGTTTTCTGTTACTTTGTCTCGGCGCCGACGTTGTAATATTTTTTGGCCAAATAATTGAGCTTCACAAACAACAAGAAGGTTATGTTGAGGTAAGTTTAGCCCTTGTTCTAATGGCGCAACACAGATAGCAAAGTGCGGCTTTTTAGCAATGAAATCGGGCCAGTTTTCTACTTCTTCGGGGGCTTTAGGTAAGACCTTAAATAGATCGAGTAAAGCTTCTTTTCTGCCGGCTGACTCGGCGCAAATTAATAAACTTTGCTGCTCGTTTTGTAATAAAGTTTCTAAAGCCATAAGGGGCTTAGATAATTGGTTGTTAATAGCCACTTGGGGAGGCTGGGCACCACCTAAATTATAAAGACCCTTGTTGGCCTCAGGGTCCACCATTGCGCCTTCTTGTAGATCTATAATGGGGAAATTTTTGAGGCCAGAAAACATTTCATCGGTAAACAAAAATAATTGTTTAGGTGCTAGCAAGGGGCGTTCTATGTCATGGCCATAATCTTCATAACGAGCTTCTATATCACGCCAAAAGTGTGTGGCTTGAGCTTCAATGTCGCCTTGTTTTACGACTAAGGCGGAACTTGGAAGGTAGTCCAGTAAGGTTGACATGGTGTTAAAAAATAGAGGTATATAGTACTCGATACCAGCAGGTGCAAAACCTTGGCTTACGTCTTGGTATACGGGACAGGCTTTGGGGTCTAAATCAAATTGGCTGGTAAAGCTTTGCCTAAAGTGGCTAATGGCGGTATCGGTTAATGGGAATTCGCGGGCTGGTAGTAGATTGAATTCGGTAATGAGGGCTGTAGTGCGCTGGCTATCGGCATCGAAATAACGCAGGCTTTCAATTTCATCGTCAAATAGTTCGATTCGCAATGGTGCATGGCTACCCATAGGATAGAGGTCTATTAAACCGCCTCGTAATGCATACTCACCGGCTTGAGATACGGTTTCTGTGAGTAAATAGCCCGCTTGGTCTAAGCGTTGTCTAAATTGAGTCTGCGGTAGCTCTTGCCCCGTTGATAATGTAAAGCTGTTGCCTGCCAAGTAGTTCATTGGGGGTAGGCGGTGCAGTAGGGTGGCCACTGGAACGATAACTACACCTTGGCTAAGGTGAGTAATTTGGTTGAGCGTACTAATGCGCTCTGAAACAATGTCTGGATGAGCAGAGAAGCTATCGTAGGGTAGTATTTCCCAGTCTGGCAGCATTAGGCAGTCAAGCCCAGTGTTGGTTAGAAAGAAGCTGATTTCTGCACTTAATTTAAGGGCCGCATCGGTATCTTTTACCAAAGCTAACACTGGCCCCTGGTGGGCTAGTGCGGCCTCTGATATGGCCAGAGCAGAAGCTGCGCCGTGGGTTTGTCCCCAATTGGACTTATGACCGATTTTAGAAGGTAAAAACGAGGTTTCCAATAACACGGGTGAGGGGTTCCTTTATATCTGCTATATCAGCTTGGGGCTAGATTGTTCAAAGCCAGTTATTGTAGTGCTATATGGATATGGTTGCACCATTTGCGAAGCTTTAGTTAATCTACAAGAAGTATGATTTGTACAAATAATGTTGACTATAAGGCAAAGTAAGTTTGCCAATTTTGGCGATTTCCCAGATAATACGTCCTCTTAAAAAGGTTAAACACCTGAACCGCAACCAAGCCGTTTTTATACGGTGAACAAAGGGACTCATTGTGAGCCAAGAACAAGTGTTTTCAGACTGGCAAGAACGTGAAGCGTTAGCCGAAGCCATGATCCCCCTGATCGGCAAAGTTTACCGTGAAAATAACGTAGAAGTGTCCGTATTCGGTCGCCCTGTCGTTAATCGTTCTGTTATTAGTATTCTTAAGTCTCACCGTGCTGCGCGCATGTTGGAACATACCACACTTTCTGTTCATGAAACGTTCCCTGTAGTTGAAGTGCTGCAAGGCCTTGAGCTTTCTAACGTACATGTAGATATTGGTAAATTGGCCATAGGTTTCCGTGATAATGGTGCTGGCCAAACTTTACAAGATTATGTTGCTGCAGCCTTAGTGGGCGCGGTAAATAAAGGTAGTGCCAAAACACAAGCTGACGTTGTGCTTTATGGCTTTGGTCGTATTGGTCGTTTATTAGCCCGTTTGTTAATTGAAAAAACTGGCGGCGGTCAAAGTTTACGGTTACGGGCAATTGTGGTGCGTAAGGGTGGAGATAATGATCTTGCTAAGCGTGCTAGCTTGTTACGTCGCGATTCTGTACACGGTACTTTCCAAGGTACAATTACGGTAGATGAAGAGCAAAATACGTTGATCGCTAACGGTAACGTTATTAAAGTGATTTACTCGGATACGCCAGATTCAATCGATTACACCGATTACGGTATTAGTAATGCTGTGGTCATTGATAACACTGGTAAGTGGCGTGATGAAGACGGCTTGTCTTTACATCTGCGTGCTAACGGCGTTTCTAAAGTGATGTTAACTGCGCCTGGTAAAGGCATTAAGAACATCGTTATGGGTGTTAACCAAAAAGATATTGAAGACACAGATACTATATTGTCTGCGGCTTCTTGCACCACCAACGCCATTACACCAATCTTGAAGGCATTGAATGATAAGTATGGTGTAGAGAATGGCCACGTAGAAACGGTTCATGCTTACACTAATGACCAAAACTTGATCGACAACTATCATAAAGGTGATCGTCGTGGCCGTGCCGCTGGTTTGAATATGGTACTTACTGAAACCGGCGCTGCTAAGGCTGTATCTAAGGCCTTGCCTGAGCTAGAAGGTAAATTGACTGGTAATTCCATTCGTGTGCCTACGCCTAACGTATCTATGGCTATTCTTAATCTTAATCTCGAAACTGAGGTTGAACGTGAAGAGTTAAATGATTATTTGCGTCACATGGCCTTGCATTCTGATCTACAAAAGCAAATCGACTACACCGATTCTCCTGAAGCAGTATCGAGTGATTTTGTGGGTTCTCGTGCAGCGGGTGTTGTGGATGGCTTGGCCACGATCGCTACCGGCAAGAAAAGCTGTGTGGTTTATGTGTGGTACGACAACGAGTTTGGTTATTCTTGCCAAGTGATTCGTATGTTGCAGCATGTCACTAAGACAGCATTGCCTGCGTTCCCGCTTGAAGACTAGTTCATCTTGTCGCTACGCCGTTAGCAATGACGGAATTTAGTAAAAGGCTGCCCATACGGTGGCCTTTTTTGTTATAGGGCTAGAAAAATTGTGTAGATTTTCGTACAATAGGGCGGATTTTTTCTATGGGTTTTAGAAGCGCGTGGCTCCTGCTTCGCGGTAATCACTAAAGCCAACCAATAACTCTCAATTGGGTACGACTTATGATCAAGATCAGACGCGGTCTGGATCTGCCATTATCAGGCGCACCGCAGCAAAGCATCGAAGATGCTGCAGCGGTAAGCCAAGTGGCTGTGATCGGTGCTGACTACGTAGGCATGAAGCCTACGATGGCAGTTAGAGTAGGTGATCGAGTAAAACTCGGCCAAGTGTTGTTTTCTGATAAGAAAACCACTGGTGTTCACTTTACAGCGCCTGCCGCTGGCGTGGTAAGTGCAATTAACCGTGGCGCACAGCGTGTGCTGCAATCTGTTGTGATCGACATCGACGGTGATGATGCGGTTGAATTTGCAACCTGTGCTGCCATCGATATAGCTAGCCTAACGGCTGAACAAGTGGCAGCAAACCTACAAGCCTCTGGCCTGTGGTCCGCTCTGCGCACTCGTCCATTCAGCAAGATACCTGCCGTTGATAGCAAACCTCGCTCTATCTTTGTTACGGCCATCGATACCCATCCTCTAGCGGCGGACCCTGCGCCTATTATTGCTGCTCAGCAGGACGTTTTTGCACAAGGTTTGCAATTACTGACTAAACTGACAGACGGTAAAGTATTTGTTTGTGCCGCTGCTGACACCCAAGTGCCACAGGTCACCGGTACTCAAGTAGAGCGTTTTGAAGGTGTGCACCCTGCGGGTCTTGCTTCTACACATATCCATATGTTGGATCCTGTGAGTGCCACAAAAACAGTTTGGACAGTGGGTTACCAAGATGTGATCGCTTTTGCTCAACTTTTCGCTACGGGCAACTTGCCTACTGAGCGTGTGGTTGCTTTGGCTGGTCCAATGGTCACTAAGCCACGTTTATTACGCACTCGTTTAGGCGCTTCTACCACGCAGTTGTTGGCTGGCGAAACTGAACAGGGTGAATTTGAGAATCGAGTGATCTCTGGTTCTGTACTAGGTGGTGATATTGCTTCTGGCGCAACGGCTTTCTTAGGTCGTTATAACAACCAAATCACCGTGCTTGAAGAAGGCAGAAAACGTGAGTTTATGGGTTGGATGGGTGCTGGTAGTCAAAAGCACTCGGTGCTAAATATTTTCATATCGGCTTTCAATCGTACTAAAAAGGTTGGCCTTAATACGTCTACCAACGGTTCACAACGTGCCATGGTACCTGTTGGGTCATTTGAAAGCTTGATGCCACTGGACATTCTGCCCACTCAGTTACTACGTAGTTTGGTAGTGGGTGATATCGTTAATGCACAAGAACTAGGTTGTTTAGAGCTTGAAGAAGCTGACCTAGCTCTGATGACGTATGCCTGTGCTGGCAAATACGAGTACGGCGCTATCTTGCGTGACGTGTTAACTCGTATTGAGAAGGAGTGCTAAACATGAGTTTACGTAGTATTTTAGATTCCATGGAGCCCCACTTCCATAAAGGTGGTAAGTACGAAAAGTTTTTTGCTTTATATGAAGCAGTAGACACCATTTTTTACACCCCAGGCTATGTGACTAAAACTGGCGCTCACGTACGTGACGGGATTGACCTTAAGCGGATGATGATCACAGTGTGGTTGTGTACTTTTCCAGCTATATTATTTGGTATGTACAACTTGGGTTTCCAGGCCAATTCGGCTATGGAAGCTATGGGTGTGGCCCAGTCTGAAGGTTGGCGAGGTGGTTTTGTTGCCGCCATTGCAGGTTTCGATTCGGCAAGTGTATGGGACAACATCATTTTGGGCGCTGCTTACTGGCTGCCGGTGTATTTAGTAGTGTTTGTTGTAGGTGGTTTTTGGGAGGTGTTGTTTGCCGCCGTCCGTGGGCACGAGGTAAACGAAGGGTTTTTTGTTACTTCTGTGTTGTTCGCTTTAATCCTGCCACCAGACATCCCTTTATGGCAAGCCGCTTTAGGTATTACCTTTGGTATCGTTGTAGGTAAGGAAGTATTTGGCGGTACTGGCATGAACTTCTTGAATCCAGCGCTTACTGGTCGTGCGTTCTTGTACTTTGCCTATCCGGCACAAATGTCAGGTGACTCAGTATGGACTGCTGTTGATGGCTTCTCTGGTGCTACAGCGCTAGGTTTAGCAAATGCAGGGGGTGTTGCAGCTATTGCAGGCGCAGGTATTACGTGGGCAGACGCCTTTATTGGTAATATTCAGGGTTCTGTGGGCGAAGTGTCTACCTTAGCAATTTTTGTTGGAGGTGCGGTGCTTCTTTGGACTCGTATCGCTGCTTGGCGCATTGTCGCTGGTGTAATGGTAGGTATGGTAGCAATGAGTTCACTGCTTAACCTTATTGGTTCTGACACCAACCCGCTATTTGCTTTGCCATTTTACTGGCATTTGGTACTAGGTGGTTTTGCCTTTGGTATGATCTTTATGGCTACTGACCCTGTGTCATCGTCCATGACTCACACTGGTAAGTGGTATTTTGGTATGTTGATTGGCGTCATGGTGGTACTAATTCGTGTGCTAAACCCAGCCTTCCCAGAAGGTATGATGTTGGCGATCTTGTTTGCCAACTTGTTCGCGCCTTTGATTGACTATTATGTTACCGAAGCAAACATTAAGCGGAGGGTTGCACGTAATGTCTAATTCAAAAGATTCCGTATCACGTACAGTGATGGTGGCCTTGGTTCTTTGTGTTTTTTGTTCTGTCATTGTATCGACTGCGGCCGTTATGTTGCGCGACAAGCAGCAAGCCAATGCCATTAACGAAAAGAAAATGAATATATTGGCAGCTGCCGGCATTGAAATGGTTGATGGTGATTTGGAAGCAGCGTTTGCAACCATTACACCTAAGCTAGTTGATATGCGTACTGGTGAATTTAGCACTGACCAAGATGTAACAACATACAACATGCGCAAAGCCGCTAAAGACCCTGCACAAGCAAGGGCTTTAACGCGTGAGCAAGATATTGCTAGCATTCGTAAGCAGTCTATATACAGTACTGTTTACCTAGTTCAAGGCGAGCAAGGTATAGAACGCATCATCTTGCCTGTCCATGGCTACGGGTTATGGTCTACGCTCTACGGCTTTATTGCCCTAGAAAGCGACTTTAACACTGTTGCAGGCTTAGGTTTTTACGAGCATGCTGAGACTCCTGGTTTAGGTGGCGAAGTAGACAACCCCAGGTGGAAAGCACAGTGGCCTGGTAAAAAAGTTTATGCCGATGGATCTTCTACACCTGTCCTTGGTTTGATTAAAGGCAAAGCTGCTAAAGGCGCTGTACATGATGTAGATGGTTTAGCGGGTGCTACCTTAACCAGTAACGGCGTAACCAACCTAGTTAAATTCTGGTTGGGTGAGAACGGTTTTGCACCTTTCTTAACCAAACTTAAAGCAGGGGAGGCATAATCATGTCTAAAACAAGAGAAATTTTGTTAGGACCAATCTTGACTAACAACCCGATTGCTTTGCAAATTTTGGGTGTATGTTCTGCTCTAGCAGTAACCAGTAGTTTGAACGTTACCATTGTTATGTGTATTGCACTAACCGTGGTGACAGCGTTCTCTAACTTCTTTATTTCGTTAATCCGCAGCCAAGTGCCTAGCAGCATACGTATCATCGTACAGATGATCATTATCGCGTCTTTGGTGATTTTGGTAGATCAAGTGCTTAAAGCATACGCGTATTCAGTGAGCAAGCAGCTTTCGGTATTTGTGGGTTTGATTATCACCAACTGTATTGTTATGGGCCGTGCAGAAGCATTTGCAATGCAAAATCCGCCTATTCCATCCT
>JBLHQO010000012.1:0-20013 GCA_047625285.1 Oceanospirillaceae bacterium | reverse complement strand
CCCAATAAAGAGCGCTCTGTGCTTTATAGTGCCATCCCTGACGCGGTGCAATCAGCGGATCAAAGTGAGCGTAATGCCGACGCAGGCATGATGGACTTGTTCGGTGAAATTACGGCGTCCGAAGCAGACGCTTCAGAAGCGTTGGAACAAACCTATGAACGACATATAGGTGCTAGGCCTCTTACCCTTAAGCAGCGCCTAAAAGGCGAAAAAGACACGTTAGGCCTGTATGTAACGGGCCATCCTATTGATAGCTACGATCATGAGCTAGGACGATTTTTACGCTGTCGCTTAGATCAGCTGATGCCAAAAAAGGAAAAGCAGTGGATCGCCGGTTTAGTGGTGGCAAGTCGAACTATGAAAACCAAGCGCGGTAAAACCATTGCATTTTTAACTCTAGATGATCGGCGGGCTAGAGTGGATGTGGCTTTGTTCGGTGAGAGCTACGAAAAGTACCGCGAGTTGTTACAAAATGACAGGCTACTCATAGTAGAGGGAGAGGTGTCAGAAGACGATTACTCTGGTGGCCTAAAAGTGAGTGTTCAACAAATTCTCACCATGCCACAAGCCCGCACCGTTTTTTCTAAGGGTTTGCGCTTATCGATAGCGCGTGACTTTGCACAAGGTAAGGGTTTGCAGCAGTTGCTGGGGATTCTTGCGCCCCACCAAGTGCGCGGTGATACGCCAGCGGCAAAACTTGAATTGCAGTATCAAAATAGCGTGGGACGTGGGGTAATACGATGTGCCTCGCCATGGCGTATAGAAGTAGAAGACGATATGTTACAAGAGCTGGCATATCTGCTAGGTGATGATGCCGTTAAAATGCGCTATCGAAAATTATAAAATGTGCAAATTATAAAATGTGTAAATATAGGTTATAATCAATTTAATATTGCTAGTTACACTTTGAAAAGCCAAACTATATGAATCCAAATTATCTCGACTTTGAACAACCCATCGCCGATCTGGAAGCCAAGATTGAAGCCTTGCGCTTAGTGGGCAACGACAACGATCTGAACATCAGTGATGAAATAGCAAATCTTTCTGATAAGAGCATTAGTTTGACCGAGTCAATTTTTTCTAATTTGACTGCGGCTCAGGTATCGAAGGTTTCTCGTCACCAACAACGGCCCCATACAATCGATTACATTAAGAGCATTTTTGATGAATTTGATGAGTTACACGGTGATCGTCACTTTGGTGACGATCACGCGATGGTGTGCGGTATCGCTCGCCTTGACGGTAAGGCCGTCATGGTAATGGGCCAAGAAAAAGGCCGCTCCACTAAGGAAAAAGTGGCCCGTAACTTTGGTATGCCTCGACCAGAAGGTTATCGTAAAGCCTTACGTATGATGCTTATGGCCGAACGCTTCAAAATGCCAATTCTTACCTTTATTGATACCCCTGGTGCTTACCCAGGTATTGATGCTGAAGAACGTGGGCAAAGTGAAGCTATTGCATTCAACTTGGCCCAAATGTCTGGCCTAAAAACCCCCATTATAGCCACTGTTATAGGTGAGGGTGGCTCCGGTGGAGCTTTGGCAATTGGCGTATGCGACCAACTTAATATGTTGCAATATTCCACCTACTCGGTGATTTCGCCAGAAGGCTGTGCTTCCATTTTGTGGAAGAGTGCCGACTATGCCTCCGACGCGGCTAACGCCATGGGTATTACCTCTGGTCGTTTGTACGACTTAGGTTTGGTAGATCATGTGATCAAGGAACCTTTAGGTGGTGCTCATCGTGACGCTGAGTTAATTGCGGCAAGTATTAAGTCGACATTAATCGGCCAGCTAACCGAGCTTGAGTCTCTGGAGACGCAAGCCTTAGTGGATCGCCGTTATAAACGTTTAATGTCTTACGGCCTAAGTTCTTAGGACTTGGGTCTTTTACCTTATGTCTCACATTAGGGTATAAAACCCCCTCTCATGAAATTCTCCTATCATGACCTAGCTACTGACCAAAGTGGCTTGAAAGCTCATTTTCAAGCTTCTAGTTGGGTGGTTGCTGTAAGTGGTGGGTTAGACTCCATGTGTCTGCTACATGCCCTTGTGCAGCTTCAGCAGCACCATTCTTGCCCACCCCTTCGTGTCATACACATTAATCATGGTCTGCAAGCACAAGCAGGCCAATGGCAGATAGATGTTGAGCGGCAATGCCAAGACTATGGTTTAGTGTGTATCAGCCATAAGGTTGTCTTATGCCCACAAGAGCAGAAGCGGCTGGGTTTAGAGGCCACTGCTCGAAACGCTCGTTATGCTGTCTTTAAGCAGCACCTTCAGACAGGCGAGGTGCTTTTGTTAGGGCAGCACGCAGATGACCAAACCGAAACCTTATTTCTAAGGCTGTTGCGTGGTGCTGGGGTGGCTGGTTTGCGGGCTATGCCGCAGCAGAGGACGCTGGGTTTAGGTTGTCTTGTAAGGCCCTTGTTGCACGTTCGTCAAACTGACCTTAATGTCTATGCGCAAACTTATCAATTGAGCTGGTGTGAAGATCCTAGTAATCAAAATAGCCGTTTCGATCGTAATTATTTACGCCATCAAGTGATGCCATTATTACGTCTGCGGTGGCCGGCATTAGATCAACGCATTGCTACAGTTGCGTCCTTAATGGGCGATACACAAGTGCTGTTAGATGAAGTGGCCGGTGCTGACTTAGCTTTGATGGGTGGTGGTTCCGGCGTTAGTGAGCGCTTACCTTGCGAAAAACTGAAAGCCTTAAGTCGAGCTCGGCGACATAACCTCTTACGTTATTGGTTAGATCAACATCATGTACCGATGCCAGACCATGCGACGATGCAAAATATTGATCGGGAATTTCTTTATAGTGCCCAAGACGGCCAGCCCTACCTGCAATTGGATGATTGGTGCTTACGTCGCAGTCAAGGTGATTTACTGTTGATGCGCGCAGCGGATCAACCTAACGAAATGGCTGTGAATTGGCGCTGTATTCTAGAGCGTCAGGATTTATTGAGTGGTGCAATTATTATACCAGGTGGGGTGCTTTGCCTTGAACAAGGGGCCCAGGTTGGCTTGGCATTGGCGCCGGGTGATTGTTTAGAGCGGCGCTTTAGAGTAGGGGGCGAACGTTGCAAACCCTTGGGGCGAGCCCATAGCCAAAGCCTTAAGAAGCTGCTGCAAGAAACCAAAGTGCCAGCATGGGAGCGTGATCAATTACCCTTGTTTTATGTTAATGGTAGCTTGGTTATGGTGGCTGATTTGTGGGTAAATTCTGGCTTTGAAGCTACCTTGGGTACCCCTGCTTGGTGCTGGCAAAAGGCTACTTAAAGTAAAGCTTTTGATTGTTCCGATTAGTCTATTCTGGTATCCTACGCTCCCATCTTAAGTCGAAAAATAAAACCTAAAAAACGGGCTTTATTTTACGCGGCAAAAAATTTATAAACGTTAGAACTTCCCACCCACTAGTAAAATAGTGGCATGCACTCGCCATGGTCGCGGTGCTTTTGTGTGGTTGCTCTGCCGTGTTTGGTTCAAATCGGCGTATTGTACGCCACATAAGACATAGGGCATTTCATGACTCGTTTCATCTTCGTTACTGGCGGTGTTGTATCTTCTTTGGGTAAAGGTATTGCTTCGGCATCTTTGGCCGCCATATTAGAGGCTCGTGGCCTCAAAGTAACCATGTTGAAATTGGATCCGTACATCAACGTGGATCCAGGCACTATGAGTCCGTTCCAGCACGGTGAAGTATTTGTGACTGAAGACGGCGCAGAAACAGATTTAGACTTAGGTCACTATGAGCGTTTTATTGATACCAAAATGTCCAAGAGTAATAACTTTACCGCAGGCCGTGTGTATGAACACGTGTTGCGTAAAGAGCGTCGTGGCGACTACCTAGGTGGTACGGTGCAAATCATTCCACACATTACCGATGAAATTAAGCGTCGAGTATACAAAGGTTCAGAAGGTGCAGAGATTGCATTGGTTGAGATCGGTGGCACCGTAGGAGACATTGAATCACAGCCTTTTTTAGAAGCTATTCGGCAGATGAAGTTTGAACTGGGTTCTAATCGAGCGCTCTTTATGCACCTTACATTGGTGCCTTATATTGCCACTGCAGGCGAAACTAAAACCAAACCTACCCAGCACTCGGTAAAAGAATTGCGTTCTATAGGTATTCAGCCAGACATTTTGGTGTGTCGTTCTGAGGTGGCTATTGAAGCGCCAGAACGCAGTAAAATTGCTTTGTTTACTAACGTTGAACAGCGAGCAGTCATTTCATTGCCCGATGCTGAGAGCATTTACACTATTCCAAGTTTATTAAAATCTCAAGGCTTAGATAACATTGTTACCGAGCGTTTTGGTTTGGATCGCAAAGAAGCAGACTTATCTGAATGGGATGCAGTAGCGGCAGCAAAGCTAAACCCTAAGCGTGAAGTCACTATTGCTATGGTTGGCAAGTACATGGAATTGTTGGACGCTTATAAGTCTTTGATTGAAGCCATTAGCCATGCAGGTATTAAGTCACACACCAAGGTTAATACTCGCTATATTGATTCTGAAGACATTGAAACTCAAGGAGTTGCATTGCTAGACGGTGTCGATGCTATCTTAGTACCTGGCGGTTTTGGAGAGCGAGGCACCGAAGGTAAAATAAAGGCCGTGCAATATGCGCGTGAAAATAAAATACCGTATTTGGGTATTTGTCTTGGCATGCAAGTAGCAGTCATTGAATTTGCCCGTAACGTTGCTGGTTGGAGTGACGCTAACAGTAGTGAGTTCGATGCCAGCTCTAAGCATTGTGTTGTGGGTTTAATTACCGAATGGAAAGATGAGTCTGGACAGATTGAACAGCGTTCAGAGTCATCAGACTTGGGTGGAACTATGCGTTTAGGTGCGCAACAATGCCGCTTGGAACTTGGGTCGTTAGCCTACCAAGCGTACCAAAAAGAAGTGATTACAGAGCGCCACCGTCATCGTTATGAAGTGAACAATAGTTTTATTGGGCAGTTAGAAACCGCAGGTTTGAAGGTTTCTGGCCGTTCCATGGACGGTAGTTTGGTAGAAATGGTGGAAATAGAAGACCACCCTTGGTTCGTTGCCTGCCAGTTCCACCCAGAATTCACCTCAACACCTCGTGCTGGCCACGGCTTGTTTGAGGGGTTTGTTGGCGCAGCCGTTATTCAAGCCGAAAAATAGATCATTACATAAGCAAGATTTCCATCTAGTTGAGTAACAGGAGAATATTTTGGACCAATTAATTGCCGATATCCAAGCCAGAGAAGTATTGGATTCTCGGGGCAACCCTACTATTGAAGCAGACGTGTTATTGGCGGGTGGTGCGTTTGGTACTGCTTGCGCTCCTTCAGGCGCATCCACTGGTTCTCGCGAAGCTCTAGAGCTTCGTGATGGTGATAAATCTCGCTATTTAGGCAAAGGCGTTCTTAATGCTATCGCTGGTATTCATGGGCCTATCTTGGAGCGCTTGAAGGGCATGGATGCAACTGATCAAGAGGCTTTAGATACCGCTATGATCGAGTTAGATGGCACAGAAAACAAAGAAGTTCTTGGTGCCAACGCTATTCTTGCTGTCTCCCTTGCCGCAGCGAAAGCCGCAGCGGTATATAAGGGCATACCGCTATACGCTCATATTGCAGAACTTAACGGCACTGCAGGGCAATACAGTATGCCTGTGCCTATGATGAATATTATCAATGGTGGTGAACACGCCGATAATAACGTAGATATTCAAGAGTTTATGGTGCAGCCAGTGAGTGCGCCTAACTTTGCAGAAGCTTTGCGCTGTGGTGCGGAAATTTTTCATAGCCTTAAAAAAGTGTTAAGTGATCGGGGTTTAAGTACCGCTGTGGGAGATGAAGGTGGTTTTGCGCCTAACTTGCCTTCAAACGAAGCTGCACTGGATGTTATTGCTGAAGCAGTAGCGTATGCTGGCTATGAATTGGGTACAGATGTTACCTTGGCTTTGGATTGCGCGGCTTCTGAGTTTTATAACGATGGCACATATAACCTAAGCGGCGAAGGTAAATCTTTTGATGCCGCTGGATTTGCAGATTATTTAACGCAGCTCACTCATGACCACCCTATTGTTTCTATTGAAGATGGTATGGATGAAAGTGATTGGGATGGATGGCAAGACCTTACCCAAAAATGTGGCGATCGTATTCAGCTAGTAGGTGATGATTTATTCGTTACTAATACCAAAATACTGAGTCGTGGTATTGAGCAAGGTATTGGTAATTCCATCTTGATTAAGTTTAATCAAATTGGTTCCCTTACTGAAACTTTGGCGGCTATACGTATGGCTAAAGAAGCCGGTTTTAGTGTGGTTATTTCTCATCGCTCTGGCGAAACAGAAGACACTACTATTGCAGACTTGGCTGTAGCCACGGCTGCTGGCCAAATTAAAACGGGGTCACTATGTCGCTCGGATAGAGTAGCAAAATATAACCGCTTACTACGAATAGAGCAGGAACTAGGTGCTGATGCTCCGTATCGCGGACGTCAGGAAATCAAAGGCCAATAAGGTTATTGATCTGGTCTAGGGAGCTCGCGTTGGCTAATTATGGCTAAGGTTAGCTCCCTTTTTTGTTGGTATGTTTATGAAATGGTTAGTTGGGTTAATTTTAATCGCCTTAGTGGCTATGCAGTACAGCCTTTGGTGGGGGCAGTCTGGGTTGTTTGAAGTTGCACTGTTACAAGAGCGGATTACGGCTCAAGAAGCGGTGAATGCAACCTTGTCTGAGCGCAACCGACAACTACATGCCGAAGTATTGGACTTGAAGCAAGGGATCGCTGCCATCGAAGAACGCGCACGCCACGATCTTGGTATGATCAAACCTAATGAAACCTTTTACCAACTTGTGGAAGATTAATGACTAGTTCTGAGTTACAACCACTGCAGTGGCCAGTTGAATGGGCCTATGCCTCTGGCATGCCCTTGTCTAAGGCGCACATAAAAACCCATTGCAGTGATTTTTTAGTCACAGAAAATCTGGGTTACGAGCCTTGTGGTGAGGGAGAACATGTTTATCTGGATATCACCAAAACTGATACCAATACAGATTTCTTAGCACGTAATATTGCCAAGCTTGCAGGTGTGCCTGCTAGGCAAGTTAATTATTCAGGCCTAAAGGATCGCAGGGGCATTACCAGGCAATGGTTTGGTGTGCATCTGCCCGGTAAGGCAGAAGCGGTAGACCCAGATTGGCAGCTCCTGCAAAGCCCTGAGGTTCACCTGCACCAAGTAGTAAGGCATCAGCGCAAGCTAAAAACCGGTGTACATCAGGGCAATATTTTTGCTATTCGGTTACGCAATATCAAAGCCAGTGACGCGTTAGAGCAAAAACTAACCATTATTTCTCAGCAAGGGGCACCTAACTATTTTGGTGATCAGCGCTTTGGACACCATGGTGGTAATCTGGGCCTTGCTTTGTCTATGATGCAAGGTAAGCGTATTAAAGATCGTTTTAAACGTGGCATGGCATTGTCTTCGGTGCGCTCTTACCTATTTAACCAGCTTTTGAGCCAGCGGGTGAGCGATGGCTCTTGGTTACAAGCAGCCGTGGGTGAGCGCTGTATGTTTAGTGATGGCTTTAGCCAATTTGATGCGTGTGAACCAGCAGACTTAGCCGGTGTTCAACAGCGTATCGATACCGGCGATTTGGCCCCAACGGGCGTTATGGCGGGGCGTGTTGGCAGTCCTCCTATTACTCCTGCAAATGTCTATGAAGCGCAAATTCTAGCACCATGGCAGCCTTGGATAGAGGCCTTAGTGGAACAAGACCTAAGCGCCCAAAGACGCAGCTTACGCCTATGGCCGAAAGACTTTAGCTGGCGTTGGAGTGAAGACGATGTACTGAACCTAAACTTTCATTTGATGCGAGGCAGTTACGCCACGGCACTGGTGCGAGAAATAACCCAAGCGCAGCAGCCACAATAACAACTGACAAAAATTAACATAAGGAATGACCAGATGCAGCTACTGATCTCTAATGATGACGGTGTTCATGCCACAGGCCTGTCACACTTGGTACAACAGCTGGTGAAAGATCATCAAGTCACCGTCATTGCCCCCGATAGGGATTTGAGTGGTGCTAGTAACTCGTTAACCTTGTCACGCCCAGTTAGAGTTATTCCGCAGGACAATGGCTTTTTTGGCATCGATGGTACCCCGGCAGATTGTGTGCACTTGGGTATCAATGGGGCACTGGATATTGCCCCTGACATGGTGGTTTCTGGTATCAATCATGGGGCTAATTTGGGAGATGATGTGCTTTATTCTGGCACCGTGGCAGCAGCGATGGAAGGTCGTTATCTTGCGCACCACGCGATGGCGGTTTCTTTAGTGGGTAAAGTTCACTTTTTGAGCGCTGCAAAAGTAGCCAGGCAACTAGTGGCGAGTATACAGCAGCTTAATTTACCGCCGCGCTGCATTATTAACGTTAACGTGCCAGACGTGCCTTATGAAGAAATAAAAGGTGTTAAAGTGACGCGCTTAGGTAGCCGAGAGATAGGGGCGTCTGCTATCGATGCCAAGGATCCACGAGGCCATAAATGTTACTGGATTGGCCCTGTAGGTAAGGTTAAGGATGCCAGTGAAGGCACAGATTTCCATGCGATAGAACATGGTTATGTGTCGGTTACACCCTTGTCGCCAGACATGGCTTGCCATAGTGCGTTTGATGCCGTAACCCATTGGCTGCAGGATACGTATTGATGCGCTACACTGTCACCGACCCTAATCGTACTATCGCCAACAGGCAGGGCATAGGCATGACGTCTCAGCGAACACGAGAGCGGTTAGTTGATGTATTACTGGGGCTAGGTGTGCAAGATGCTAGAGTGTTGGACGTGATGCGCTCAACTCCTCGCCATTTGTTTTTAGACGAAGCCTTGGCTCATAGAGCTTACGAAGACAAGTCTCTTCCTATTGGCCATAATCAAACCTTATCGCGGCCCTATACTGTGGCGCGCATGAGTGAACTCTTATTAGCGTCCTGCTCTGCTAAAAAAGTATTAGAAATAGGTACCGGTTCTGGTTACCAAACCAGCATTTTGGCTCAGTTGGTACCTAGAGTATTAACCATGGAACGTATTGAGCCTTTGCTCAATCGAGCCAAACTGCGTTTGCAGCTAATGGATATCCACAACGTTGTATATAAACATGGTGATGGCTACGAAGGGTGGCCAGCACGTGAGCCTTTTGATGGCATTCTAGTGACAGCGGCACCCTCCGAGGTGCCCCAAGCGTTGCAGTGGCAGCTAGCCGAAGGGGGATGTATGATTATCCCCGTGGGTGATAATGACCAGTATTTATTAAAAATCACTCGTTCTGGTAACCACTTTAGTAAACAAAAAGTAGAAGCGGCTAACTTTGTGCCCCTAGTTAATGGATTAATATAATGAAGGTAACCACTAAGGTTATACAATGGCGAACATTCATGACCGGTATGCTCATGGGTGCCGCAGACCTAGTACCTGGTATCTCAGGTGGTACAGTGGCTTTGTTAAGCGGAATTTATGGCCGTTTATTAGCCGCGATAGGTCACTTTGATCTACATTTTCTAAGGCTGGTGATAGGTCGGCAGGTAGCTAACGCATGGCACTATATCGATGGCCTATTTCTGGTGCATCTTGTTCTTGGTATCGTAAGCGCATTGTCATTATTATCCAAGCTCATAAGTTGGCTTTTACTTGTGCAGCCTTTAATTATGTGGAGTTTGTTTTTGGGTTTGATCCTAGTGGCAAGTTTGTTGTTGCTAAAGGAACTATATTCCCAAAATCAGTTGCGTCGAAGCTGGCTTTTACTAGGTGTGCTGGTCAGCGTAGGGTTAGCTAATGTGTCTTTGCTGCAGCCGGTGGATGGTTTTTCTGGGTGGGGCTATTTATGGTTGATGGCCGCAGGAGCTTTGGCGATCAGCGCTATGATCTTGCCTGGCGTGTCCGGTAGTTTTATATTACTCATGTTGGGTATATACCCCTTTTTAATTGCCCGTCTAGCGGCCTTTGATATTCAAATCATTGCTATCTTTGCTTTAGGCTGCGGTTTTGGTTTAATGGCCTTCAGTCGACTCATTAGTTATCTATTAACACGCTACACTGCGGCTGTGATGAGTCTTTTAACGGGACTAATGATGGGCTCGGCAGTAAAGTTATGGCCATGGAAGTATACCGTCAGCTACCGCTTGAATAGCTCGGGGTTAGAAGTGCCACTACAACAAGAAAACCTAATGCCGTGGGTGTATAGCCAAATGACAGGTGCCGATAATCAGCTTATTTGGTGCGTATTGGTCTTTGTATTGGCGGGTTTGTTAGTGGCTAAGTTTGGTCGTGTTCAATTACAAGACTTGGCAGCGTAGATATGTGTTCCACTACTGTAGCAATGCGAATAATTAGATGTTGTAGCATTGGCGTGGTTGCTTTTTTGCTAGCTTCTTGTGGCGCTAGCCAATATGCGCCAGTGCAAGAGCTAGGGTACAGTAACGCTCAACTTATAGCAGGCAATAGCGTACAGAGTGCCCCAACGTCATATCAAGTCAGACCGGGTGACACCATGTTTGCGATTGCTTGGCGTTTTGGTTGGGATTATAAAAAATTAGCAAAAGCGAATGCTATAGGCTCTCCATACACTATTTATGTAGGCCAGAAGATTTATTTTAATGATACAAGCCGTAATACATTAATTGGCGCTACGGCTGTAGAAAGATCGGTCAAAAAGCCTGATGTTAGTTCTAAAAGTACAATCCGGAAAACGCTACCTTCTACTTCTAAAACTACAGCTAAAGCGACTGTGGCAAAGGGTTATAAAGGACCCTCTTCGATCAAATGGAGCTGGCCTTTAAGGGGGAAATTGATTCAAGGTTTTTCGAATAAAGATAGGGCTTTCCAAGGGATTGACGTAGCTTCAACCCTGGGCAAACCGGTAAAAGCTGCATCTAGTGGAATAATAGTATATGCTGGCAGTGGTATCCAAGGGTACGGTAAGCTGGTGGTGGTCAAACACAATGGCACTTTCCTTAGTGCATACGCCTACAATAGCCGTATTCTAGTTGCGGAAGGCGCCAAAGTGAATGCAGGCCAAGTAATCGCCGAAGTAGGTAAAGGTCCCCAATTGGACCCAAGATTACATTTTGAAATCCGCAAAGATGGCAAACCTGTTAACCCATTGCGGTACTTGCCCAAGCTATAGGTGTTCTGTAGCAAATGACGTGACGTTTTTTAATGCAAATAGAAGGTTAATCAGGTTAGTTAAATGACACTAGAATTATCGGTAGAAGAGTCTCATTCACAACGTAGTGAATTGCTATATGCAAAATATAAGTCTGCCGGAAAATATTCAAGTAATATCACCAATTCTAAAGATGCAACCCATATCTATTTGGGTGAAATTGGTTTTCGCGCCTTACTTACGGCAGAAGAGGAACAATACTTTTCGCGTTTGGCATTAAAGGGCGATGAGCAAGCTCGCAGTCGAATGATCGAAAGTAATTTAAGACTAGTGGTTAAAATTGCGCGCCGCTACGTTAATCGTGGGCTGACTTTGCTTGACCTTATTGAAGAAGGCAATCTTGGTTTAATACGCGCCGTAGAAAAGTTTGACCCTGAAAAAGGGTTTCGGTTTTCTACCTATGGCACATGGTGGATTCGTCAGACTATTGAACGGGCGATCATGAATCAAGCACGCACGATTCGTTTGCCTATTCATGTGGTCAAGGAGCTTAATGTTTATCTGCGAGCAGCCAGAGAATTGGCACAAGGGTTAGATCATGAACCAACTCCAGAAGAAATTGCACACTACCTAGGCAAACCTGTAAAGCAGGTGAGTGCTATGTTGAGTCTAAATGACCGAGTGAGTTCGTTGGATAATTCTTTGGGCCCTGATAGTGATACCACACTGTTGGAAACCGTAGCAGACACCCGCAGCCAAAGCCCTGAACATGCTGTAGCAGACAGCGACCTAATGAGTAACATGGAGCAGTGGTTAGATCTACTTACTGATCTTCAAAAGGATGTTATTTCTCGACGTTTTGGCCTGCGCGGCCACACTGTATGTACCCTTGAGCACGTTGGTAAAGAAATTGGCCTTACCCGTGAACGTGTGCGCCAAATTCAAGTAGGTGCATTGCGTAACCTACGTAATATTTTAGAAACACAGGGCCTTAACAGCACAGATGTGCTGGACGCTAAGCTGTAATTTTAGCCACACTAAAAGTGAGCTTCCTAAATGTACTAACTATTAAGTAGTTTCTGCATTTGGTAAATGAGATCGAGCGCTTGTCGTGGCGTAAGGTCGTCGGCCATTTTCTCTTCTAAAAGTAATTCAATCGGGTGAGGAAAGCTACTAAATAAATCCGATTGAAGGGGCGTTATGGCAGGTTTTATTGATGTGGTTATGCCTTCGTTTTGTTCCAAATAGTGCAACTTTTTCCTAGCCTCGCTTATCACGTGCTGCGGTACGCCAGCCAACTTAGCTACCTGTAGACCATAACTTTGGCTTGCTGGCCCGGGTAGTACTTTATGCATAAAAATGATGTTGTCATCATGTTCTGTAGCATCTAAATGGACATTTTCTACTTGTGATAACTGGTCGGCCAACTGTGTCATTTCAAAATAATGAGTGGCAAAAAGAGTGAGAGCTCCTATGTCCCGAGCTAGGTTTAAGGCACAGGACCAGGCCAAAGACAAACCGTCAAAGGTGCTGGTGCCTCGGCCCACCTCATCCATCAATACTAGACTTTTAGCGCTTGCGTTGTTGAGAATGTTAGCTGTTTCGGTCATTTCCACCATAAAGGTTGAGCGCCCACCAGCAAGGTCGTCACTACTGCCCATGCGAGTAAACACTCGATCAACAATGCCAATGGTGGCACTTAAGGCCGGTACGTAAGAGCCGACTTGAGCCATAATAACGATTAAAGCGACTTGGCGCATGTAAGTAGATTTGCCGCCCATGTTTGGGCCTGTAATCATCATCATACTGGCGTCGGAAGAAAGATGGGTATTATTGGCTACAAACGGATCGGTAATTAATTGCTCCACCACCAAGTGACGGCCTTGGGTGATGTTGATACCAGGTTCCACCTTTAAGCTGGGTCGCTGAAGATCTAGTGTGATTGCTCGTTCAGCTAGGCAGCACAGAACATCAAGCTCGCTAATGCCGTCCGATGCGCCTTGAAGTTGAGGCAAGTGAGTGGCCAAGTCTTCAATGAGCGCCTCATAAAGCAACTTTTCTCTAGCTAAACTGCGGCTTTTACTGCTTAACGCTTTGTCTTCAAAGGCTTTAAGTTCGGGGGTGATAAAACGCTCAGCGTTTTTCAATGTCTGCCGCCGGACATATTCGGTAGGCGCTTGGCCAGACTGTAAACGGCTTATTTCAATATAATAGCCATGTACACGGTTGTAGCCAACTTTTAGTGTGGACAGCCCAGTACGTTCCCTTTCTTGAGTTTCCAAATCAAGCAAAAATTGGCCTGCGTTTTGGCTTAGTCCACGTAGCTCATCGAGTTCTTCATCATAACCTTCGGCAATCACTCCGCCGTCTCGTATAATTACGGGTGGGTTTTCGACAATGGCCTTAACGAGTAAGTTAACAATATACGGGAATTCACCGATTTGCGTGGCTAATGAGCTGGCTTTAGTAGAGTCCAACGCAAGCAATAAGGGTTGGATGGTAGGTAGTGTGTTAAGACTGCTACAAAGGCGCGATAAATCACGAGGGCGTGCCGACCGCAAGGCAACACGGGACAGAATACGTTCCATGTCTCCAATCGGTTTAAGGCATTGTTGGAGGTCTTCTGAGTTGTCAAGATCTATAACTTGGCCAATAAAATCGTGCCGTAGTTCAAGCGCCTTGATGCTCCGCAAAGGGTTGTTGAGCCAGCGGCGTAATAATCGCCCGCCCATTGGCGTAGATGTTGTGTCTAATGTTGCTGCGAGGGTGAACTGTTCCCCACCTTGAATATTGTGGTCTATTTCTAAATTCTTTCGGCTTGGGCCGTCAAGAATAAGGGTGTCTTGGGGAAGTTCTACTTGCAAATTACGTAAATGGGGAAGGTCTCCTTTTTGGGTTTCCTTGGCATAATTCAATAAACATCCAGCAGCACATATAGCGGCCTTCATAGCATCACAACCAAAGCCACTTAAATCACGGGTATTAAACTGGCTACAAAGTAACCGCTGGGCCGTATCGTAAGCAAAATTCCAACTGGCTTGTGGGCGGCGACAGGTCCATTCTTGAATGTGGGTAATGAGATCACTAGCCTCATCAAAAAGCAGCTCTGCAGGCCTTAAGCGTTGTAACTGGGTCTGTAGTTGTTCCGCAGTGTCTGCCTCTACTACGGAAAATCGGCCACTACTCATGTCTAAACTAGCAATGCCGTAGATCTCGTTTAACTGATAAACCGCAGTCAGTAGGTGGTCTCGGTTAGAGTCCATTAATGCTTCATCAGTGAGGGTGCCTGGCGTTACTACACGAACCACCTTCCTGTCTACAGGCCCTTTACTTGTGGCAGGGTCTCCAATTTGCTCTGCTACAGCTACAGAGCGTCCGGCATTAACTATTTTAGCAATGTATCCTTCAGCCGCATGGTAAGGAATACCGCACATAGGTAAGGGTTGGCCGGCCGATTGACCCCTTGAGGTCAAGGAAATGTCGAGCAACTCTGAAGCGTCTTTGGCATCATCGTAAAACATTTCGTAAAAATCACCCATGCGGTAAAATACCAGATCATTGGGGTGCTCGCGCTTAATACCCAAATACTGCTGCATCATGGGAGTGTGATTGTGTGTAGCCTTCATCAAAGTCCAGTGTTTGTGTGTTGTTGATAGTGCATACTTGTAAGTGTTTGTTGTACAAGTTTTTTACGTCGTTTTACCGACTAAAATTTGTTTCAACCTTGCTCATCTATTACCGTTATATCTCGATATTTCGTGCAGGATACGGTGTACTATTTCTCTGAAATGAAAAATGGCTCACTGATGACGAAGATTATACCAGTTAGGAACGCCCATATTCCCAAACCACTCACCTGGATGTCAATTAAAAAACTACCTGAAGGATTTTCTCCAGATACGTATCCTCACCAAGGTCTGCGTGTTGGGGCTAACAAAAATGGAACAAAGGCGTGGCTTTATAGGTATCGTGTAGGTACTAAACTTAGACAAGTTAAGCTTGGTATATACCCCAGTGTAGATTTGTCAGAAGCACGAGAAGTATATACAGAATCGAGAACACTTAAAAATAAAGGGGTTGATCTTCGTGTAATCCCCCTTGATTAACTAAGGCAGATACACAGAGTTATTTACAGGGTCGTTTTATATCCTCATCGGCAGTTTTGATGGATTTGATACAAGTCATCGACAACAAGGCTTTCAAGGGATTTTGAATTTAGCCAAAGAAATACTCCCAGATGCGGCTGATTATAGTGCCGCTAAATATTGGGCTGGCTTACGACCGATGACCCCGTCGTCACTACCCATACTGGGCCCTTCTCCAGTAAAAAACTTATATCTCAATGTTGGCCATGGGAACTTAGGTTGGACGATGGCTTGTGGTACTGGGAAAATGGTTGCAGATTTTATAGCCAAAGGAAAACCACAAGTAAATATGAGTCCGTTCCTACTCAAGTAGGCGTTTAGCCGTCGACTATGCGATCTTGCTGGGCATTGAATAGAAATCCAAAGCATGTTGGTACGAATAGCCTTTAAAGGTGTTATCAGTAAGCTATAATTGTTATAAACGTATTAAGCCTTGCACTTTTTTTCAGGTATGGTTTAATACTGTACATATACACAGTTACTGTATGTAAATACAGTAACTTACAAGACTAAATGCGCAGGCTTTGAGCCTCGAAAAACAAGGTGGACCCCCATGGATGCAAACAAACAAAAAGCGCTTGATGCTGCGCTAGTTCAAATTGAACGTCAATTTGGTAAGGGTGCAGTAATGCGCATGGGCGACCAACCCAGAGAAGCCATCCCATCAGTATCCACAGGTTCCCTTGGATTAGACATTGCCTTAGGCATAGGTGGATTGCCATTTGGACGCATTTGTGAAATTTATGGGCCTGAATCCTCTGGTAAAACCACCCTTACGTTGCAGGTAATAGCAGAAGCCCAAAAAATTGGTAAAACCTGCGCTTTTGTTGATGCGGAACATGCATTAGACCCAAGTTATGCGGAAAAGCTGGGCGTTAATGTTGATGATTTATTAGTAAGTCAGCCAGATACTGGTGAACAAGCCCTTGAAATTACCGATATGTTAGTGCGCTCAAATGCTGTAGATGTGATTATTATTGATTCTGTGGCGGCGTTAACACCTAAGGCAGAAATCGAAGGTGAAATGGGCGATCACCACGTAGGACTGCAAGCGCGCTTGTTGTCTCAAGCAATGCGTAAAATCACAGGAAATATTAAAAATGCCAATTGTTTGGTGATATTCATCAACCAAATTCGTATGAAAATTGGTGTGATGTTTGGCAGCCCTGAAACCACAACTGGCGGTAATGCATTAAAATTCTACTCTTCAGTGCGCTTGGATATTCGTCGTATCGGTGCGGTAAAAAGTGGCGACGAAATTATAGGTAACGAAACTCGAGTTAAAGTTGTAAAAAACAAAGTGGCTTCGCCATTTAAACAAGCGGAATTTCAAATCATTTACGGCAAAGGTATTTTCCGTATGGGTGAAATTATTGATCTAGGTGTTAAGCAAAATTTGGTAGACAAAGCCGGTGCTTGGTATGCCTATAAAGGCGACAAAATTGGCCAAGGTAAAGCTAATGCCTCTCAATACCTACTAGATCACCCTGAGATTGCAGAAGAGATTGAGTTGCAAATTAGGCAGGAGCTTTTGAGCATTGCTAAACCTAAAGAAGCTGCCGGTGATGCAGTAGCGTCTGCTGCGTTATAGCTTGTTAGTTTAAGTCGTTTGGCTATGGAAAAATGGGTGGTGCTGGCAGGTGTCGAAAAGCAAATGTCAGCTTTGCGTTATCAAGCCATAGGTTTATTGGCTCGACGTGAACAGTCCCGCGGTGAACTGCGGCGCAAGCTGCACCTTAAGGCGGTAGAGAAGGGATGGAACGTAGATTTAGAATTTTTGCTTGATGAGCTTCAGCGCCAAGGGCTACAATCGGACCTGCGTTTTTCAGAAGTACTTGTTCGGTCGAAAGTAAATGCTGGGTATGGCCCATTACGTCTCTATCAATGGGGCGTTCAATATGGTTTAGACCGTGATTTGGTACACGACCAAATGGTTCGGCAACAGTATGACTGGTTTGAAAAAGCGCTCCAACAAAAGCGTAAACATTGTGGTGAGGCCTTGGCTATCAGTCCTCAAGAAAAGGCCAAACAAGCACGATATTTGTATCAGCGTGGCTTTGCACAAGAGCAGATTCACTACGCCTTAGATACACCGCCAGAAGAGTCTCATTGAGTCTGTTCATTTATCCAAAAAAATGTTTAATAATCTGCTGATTTAGGACGTAAATGGCCTGCAATGGTCGAAAGCTATTGGTGGTTCAGTATATACTTACGCTTTTGTCTTAACAGCGGGACTGAACATGAAAATCGCGGCTATTCGTCAGGCATTCCTTAATTATTATCAAGAACTAGGGCACGAAATCGTGCCTAGTAGTTCTCTAGTTCCTGGCAATGACGCCACCTTATTATTTACTAATGCAGGCATGGTTCAGTTTAAAGACGTTTTTCTTGGTGACGATGAACGTCCCTATAACCGAGCTGTATCGTCTCAGCGTTGCGTGCGCGCCGGCGGTAAGCACAACGATTTAGAAAATGTTGGTTACACTGCACGCCATCACACCTTTTTTGAAATGCTCGGCAACTTTAGCTTTGGTGACTATTTTAAGCAAGATGCCATAAAGTTTGCCTGGGATTTTTTAACCAAAGAGCTAGGTCTTCCTGAAGAAAGGTTGTGGGTTACGGTGCACCACAGCGACACCGAAGCGGAAAAGATCTGGTTTGAAGAAATCGGTATCAATCAGCAGCGTTTTTCACGCCTCGATGAAGATAACTTCTGGTCCATGGGTGACACTGGTCCTTGCGGACCTTGTTCCGAAATATTCTATGATCATGGTGAAGACATTTGGGGCGGGCCACCAGGCACTCCAGAAGAAGACGGCGACCGTTATATAGAAATTTGGAACATGGTGTTCATGCAATATAACCGTGATGCCAGCGGTGAAATGGCGCCTTTACCAAAACAATCAATCGATACTGGCATGGGTTTAGAGCGTATTGCGGCGATTCTCCAAAATGTACATTCAAACTACGAAATTGACTTGTTTCAAAACCTTTTAAAGGCAACTGCCGAAGTGATAGGCACAGAAGATATTGAGAGCAAGTCTTTACGTGTAATTGCCGACCACATTCGATCCGTATCGTTTTTGATTTTGGATGGCGTTATACCGTCTAATGAAGGACGCGGATATGTACTCCGTCGCATCATGCGCCGTGCAATTCGCCATGGTAATAAGCTGGGTGCGCAAGGGAGCTTCTTTAACAAGCTAGTTGCACCTCTAGTGGTGGAAATGGGCGGAGCCTACCCCGACCTCTTATCTGCACAAACCAACATTGAAAAAGTGATTGCCAAAGAAGAGGTTCAATTTGTTAAAACCTTAGATCAAGGCATGCGTATTCTTGAGCAAGACTTAGACAAGCTTAGCGGTAAAATAATCTCCGGCGAAACCATTTTTAAGTTATATGATACCTATGGTTTTCCGGTAGATCTTACGGCTGATATTGCTCGTGAACGAAACTTGGAAATGGACATCAGCGGCTTTGAAGAAGCCATGGAACAGCAGCGGTTGCGTGCTCGCTCTGCCAGCAGCTTTGCTGTGGACTATAGTCACAAGTTAGACATTACAGGCCAAACAGCTTTTGAAGGTTACAACAACCTATCCCACACGGGTAAGGTTGTGGCGTTAATTATTGACGGTAAACCAAGCAGCAGCGTAAACCAACTAGGTAAGCTTCAGCTAGTTTTAGACAGCACATCTTTTTATGCTGAATCAGGCGGTCAGACGGGTGACCACGGGGTTATTGAGTGGGCTGGTGGCGCTATTGAAGTGACCGATACAGTTAAGCAAGGCCAACACTTTGTTCATCACGGTGAACTTATCTCAGGTAGCTTAAGTGTGGGTGATGAGGTTCAAACCATCGTAGATGGTTCATTGCGCGGCGATTGCGCTAAAAACCACTCGGCTACTCATTTACTTCATGAAGCCATGCGCAGAGTATTGGGTGAGCATGTCACTCAAAAAGGCTCATTAGTGAACCCGGAACGACTAAGGTTCGACTTTTCTCACTCAGAACCTGTTTCTGCCACACAGTTGGCTGTGATCGAGTGCATGGTTAATCAAGAAATTCGTGACAATACGTGTGTTGGCGTGGCCACTATGGCGATTGATGATGCTAAAGAAGCTGGCGCTATGGCCCTATTTGGCGAAAAATATGGTGATGAGGTTCGTGTGGTCACCATGGGAACTACAGCACAGGTCGATGTTGCACAGGCTCCAACCGTATTCTCGTTGGAGCTTTGCGGCGGTACTCACGTTGAACGTACAGGCGATATCGGTGCCTTTATCATTACCTCTGAATCTGGAGTGGCTTCTGGCGTACGACGTGTTGAGGCGTTAACGGGCGCGGCAGCCAGTGAGTGGATGGCAGTGACGGGGAAAACTCTCGCAGCTGTTTCTAGCCTGGTTAGAGTAGGCCGAGACAAGGTGGCAGATAAAGTTCAAAACTTAATCGAAACCAATAAGCAGCTAGAACGAGAGTTAGATCAACTTAAAGCCAAGATGGCTGCGTCACAAGGTGCAGATCTAGTGTCTGAGGCCAAAGTCATCAATGGCGTTACGGTGCTGATTAGTCAGCTTGAGGGGGTAGAACCAAAATCCTTACGTGATGCCATGGATCAATTACGTAACAAGATTGGATCTGGTGTGGTGATGTTAGCAGTCGCTCAAGGTGACAAAGCTAGTATCGTAGCTGGAGTCACTCAAGACCTTACTGGAAGATTAAA
>JBLHQO010000011.1:0-22017 GCA_047625285.1 Oceanospirillaceae bacterium | reverse complement strand
TTCAGCTGGCTATTCTGGGGTATTGTACCAAACGGCTTGAGTTCTATCGGAATTTTACTCATTATTTTAGCTGGGGTAATTATTGTACTGGCGCCCCAAAAACCCAACGAAGAGCTGTTGAATACTGCCGTTTGAAAGCACCAAAAGGGGTTTACCCCAATAAGGACACTAATAGAGACCTTTGCACAAAGCAGACACCAAATCTGCGCCAACGATGTAACCCCAAGCCATTGCAATAACCACCACAAGCCACAACATAAACTCAGTAACCCAATCATTCAATACCACTATAAGTTTAGATAAAACCCTTCTAATTGGCCAACATGAAGGAGCCATCAGCCCAGCTAAATACTGTCTAGCTATTACCTACTTGGATGTATCGATTAAACCTCATGGGAAATGGCAACATACAGTGGCAAAAGGACAGACCACAGGTTTTATATCCGCCCAGATGAAGTTGAATGTTTATTATTTCCCTGAGCCGCTCAAACGCAAAGCTGCCGCTCTGCGGTGACCTTCCATGCCTTCGCTGGCACTTTGGCGAACCGCCGGCGGGGCGACGATCTCGATTGCTTCCCGATCAAGCCATTGATGTGTACATATTTTTAGATAAGCACCGACCCAAAGACCACCTGTATAACGACTAGAGCTCATGGTTGGTAGCGTATGGTTGGTACCACAACAGCCTTTGTCTGAGTAAACAACGCTGGCTAATTCACCAATGAATATCGATCCGAAGTTCCTCAGTTTTGCGGCCGTCGCATGAGGGTCTGCTGTGTGAACCTGAAGGTGCTCTGCCGCAATAAAATCAGAATACGCAATCATCGCTTCTTCGCTGGCGCAAAAGGTAATCTCACCATAATCGTGCCATGCTGGTCCCGCAACATCAGCCGTTGATAAGCTCTCGAGCTGCCGCTCCACCTCAGTAAGAGTGGCCTGCGCCAGCGCGTGGTCTGTGGTAATAAGGCCAACACGCGTCCTGATGTCGTGCTCAGCTTGAGCGAGTAGATCGGTAGCAATCATTTTTGCATTGCCAGTTTCGTCCGCTACAATGAATATTTCGCTGGGCCCAGCCAGTGCATCAATACCGACTGGGCCGAAGACCTGCCGTTTTGCCTCATTAACATAGGCATTACCGGGGCCAACAATTTTGTCTACCGAGGGTATACTTTCGGTGCCATAAGCCATGGCTGCAATCGCTTGGGCACCACCAACACGAAAAATTCGATCTGCCCCACACAGGTGGCACACAGCAATCATCGATTCGTGAGCTGTTGGGGGCAAGCACACAATAACTTCATCACAGCCTGCCACTTTAGCGGGAATGATGGTCATCAGAGGTGCCGCCAAGATAGGATAACGCCCACCAGGCACATAGGCACCAATACGTTCGATAGGGATAACTCGGTGCCCTAGGTGCATTCCAGGCAATGTCTCGATCTCAAGTGGAAGGATAGTGTCACGTTGAGCCTGTGCAAAATGCCTAACCTGTTCAATAGCGAACTCTGAGTCTTTACGAGTTTTTGGATCTAGGTTCTGAACGGCCGCTTCGCGCTCCGCCAAACTTATCTCGAAGCGTTCGACTTCTACATTATCAAATGCTTTTGAGTAATGTTGTAACGCTGCATCACCGTTCTCGCGCACAGCACTGATGATCTCCTTAACCGTATCCTCAATGACACGGGTGTCGGCACTGATGTCGGTTTTCGCCGACTTGATATGAGTGAGTTCATTGCGCAATGTTGCACTTAGTTGAGACATAGTAACCCTCCAGCCGATATGGCGGTAGTTGAGGCAATATCTGCACCTGCCCACATCAGCGGCCCCCCAGTTTCATTCATCTTCAACATACGTACCATATTCTTTTCTCCAATAAATCATGATTTTATTAGTACAGTTAAGCGCATTTCTGGATCCTGCGTTGGAAGAGGTATAAGTGCCGCAATAGCGCTCATCGAAAGTGTTCGAATAAAACCCTTATCACATTGACCGCAAGAAATCGGTTATTACATAATAAATAAGCATCCACATGTGCCGGAACAATTCTTAGATTATATTGATCTAGTACATTTAGCCACTTGGTTATAGTTTCATATTGTCCATTGATAAACCTACCAGATCAATGCCTAGGAATAATTCTGAAAATGCCAAAAACAAAGCCATTTCATAATTCAAAACAGGTAATACTTATATTTGCACAGTGAATTCGACTGCATGACAGAAGATGTAATCTTATGTGGGAAAGCGCAGGTGTTTGGCGGACCCTGTAAATAACTATGTGTATCTGCCTTAGTTAAACACGATCTGACAATCGCGCGTCACAAAAAAGCATAAAGTGGTTTAGTATGGCACGCCAGTTATGGATTGGTATTGCCCACCTTCCACATGAGACTTACATCGATTGCCATAAGCCTTCCATGCACTTAACATCGGCGAGTTTTCCAGCTTAAAGCACGATCGTATCGTTATTGTGGCTCAGCCTACGCGTGAGCATATGAAGCAAGAGGTGTCCGCTTACATGCGTTATTACAAGCAAGACAGGTTTCATTCTAGCCATGTCAATATGTGTTAGTGAAGTTGCAAAACTCTCTAATAAAAGTGACTTGTTTAGATTAACCAGAACAGGGGGGACTGCGTACTGAACTCAACCGAGAAGCCATCCGCCATCAACATCCACAGTAGTGCCGGTGACAAAACCGTTCTTGATCACAAACAAGATCCCCTCTGCCACTTCGTTAGCAGTGCCGGCGCGCGGAATCAAGTTGTCTTGGGTCATTTTGTCATAAAGTAGTTCACGTGCAGCACCCTTTGCAGGCACCATTGGGGTATCGATTGTACCAGGCGAAACTACGTTGATGCGGATACGAGGTGCCACTTCACGCGCCACCGCACGCACCATTGCTTCAACCGCGTTACCAACAGAGGAAAGTGCAACCTGCCCTGGCCTGCAGTTACGCGCGGGCGCACCGGAAACCAGCGTGATGGACCCACCGTCTGTCACATGTCTGGCACCATACCTGACAACGTTGGCGTACCCCCAAAGTTTGTCAAAGGAACTCTTAAAACCGTCCATGTCCATATCGAGAAATGGACCAATTGCTCGCCCACCACCTGTTGCAGCACTCACCAGAATATCGATTGGACCAAGATCATTAAGCAAAACCTCAACTGCAACACGGTCAAGTACATCGCAGGATAGGGCCGTCACATTGGTGGGCAGTGGTCCTGCCTTGGAAGGATTACGGCTGATTGCGGTAACCATTGCACCGCCATCAGCTAACATCTGTGTTGTAGCAAGGCCAATGCCAGATGTGCCGCCAAAGACGACGGCCCTCTTGCCAGATATGTTCATATGAATTTCCTTGATCCAGGATGTAGTTATAAGTTCAATGGCCTGTTATTAACTTTATTTGGCTGGGTTATCTATTATATCAGGACGGCCCATTAGAGCACGTCAGTGTATGACGCTAAACCTTTTAACTACTTCTAAGCTTCCTTAGTTGAAGTACTTTCTAGCTAGGGATTAGGCATCAAAGATTGGTATAGGCAAATTTCACTAACTGGAACTATATACTAGCTGGAGGACAATGCTAAGGTTTAGTGAGACGAAAATAATAACAATTAACGATTCAGAGTTTTGGTAAAAGGGGTTTGAAGATGGATATAGCAATTTTAACTTTCGATGGATTTAACGAGTTGGACTCGTTTATCGCCTTGGGCATTTTGAACCGCATGAAAGGTGAAGGTTGGAATGTTCAGATAACCTGCCCATCCAAAAAAGTCACTTCGATGAACGGTGTTACTATTGAAGCCCAACAGCCATTAGCATTTGCCCAACAAGCAGACGTGGTGTTATTTGGCAGCGGCATCTATACCCGAGAGATAGCAAAGGACCAAGCTATATTGGCGCAATTAGACCTAGATCCCTCAAACCAAGTGATAGGCGCACAATGTTCTGGCACCTTGCTGCTCGCAACACTTGGTTTATTAAATGGTTTACCCGCCTGCACCGACTTAACCACAAAACCCTGGGTGATAGAGGCGGGCATTGATGTGCTTAACCAGCCTTTTATTGCTAATGGAAACGTTGCTACGGCTGGTGGATGTATGTCATCGCAGTATCTGGCAACCTGGGTGATATCGAAAATTGCAGGGCGACCAGCGGCTGAGGCCGCAATCCACTATGTTGCGCCCGTCGGCGAAAAGGAAGAGACCGTCGTTAGAAGCATGGCTGTGGTAGAGCCTTATATCAAAAGGTAAGTAAAAAAACGCATTAAGTTGAAAACCGAAGCCATCGGTGATGATAATGCAGGCACAAGGTAGATACCCCCTAAGCCGGGCTTGAATAAGGAGAAAAAGTTGAAAATGGACGCAAAACTGTCTTCCTGCAGGAGGTATAGGTATGCACTTTGGCGTACTTGGGATGATTCTAAACCGTACGTAATGATTGTTGGATTAAACCCATCAACTGCTGACGAAACCCAAGACGACCCAACACTCATTAGATGCATAAACTTTGCAAAAGCTTGGGGATACGGAGGTGTGTGTATGGCAAACCTATTTGCATTCCGTGCTACTGCCCCAAATGACATGAAAGTGTCAAGTGATCCAGTAGGCTTAGAAAACGACCGTTGGCTTGCTAAACTTTCAAAGGACGCTGGCATTGTTGTTGCAGCTTGGGGCAATGACGGGGGTCATCTGGGCAGATCAAGTAAGGTAAAGGCAATGCTACCAAACCTGCACTGTATGAAAATTAATAAATCAGGTGAACCATCACACCCGTTATATCTGAAGAGCGACTTAGTGCCTTTACCAATGGCAATCAACAAACAGGTGTTCTCAGGTACTTATGAATGATCCGTGTATGCCCCTGAGTGCTGCCTAATAAAATTCATAGACGAAGCATGGCGGTGTTCTTTTTATGTTCAATAGTGTTATTCTCGAATTCGCGATAAAAAACAGATGCACCATTGATAATACGTCATTAACATTGATAACAACTTGGTATATTTGGATCGCCAAAGCTGTTGTGAAACATGAAAGTTAGTCTATGTATGACGGTGCTTTTATTATCCCAACTTGCACTCTTTAGCCCGACGGCTGCGAGTACAATGTAAAAGCTCTATAGATCCCACCTATCAACACTTGCCCGCCGACACTTTTGAGGTGTATTGCAAATTATTAAATTTATTGGCTCAATAAAGAATTAGCCCTAGGTACTTACAATATGCAAAACCTATTAGCCCGGAAGGGATGCTCCGCAACTTTAGTTCGGGAAGATATTTGGTGTCTACGACGGCCTAACACCAATGAACTGCTCTTCGACAGTGAAATTGAGTTATGCGATTTTCTTGAGAATCTTCCAGATATAGTCACTACCGAATCTGCATTGCAGGATAGAGGTTACGCTTCGCTAAGATCTACTATAGCGATCACGCCAGACCAAGCTTTGCATCAACAGTATCAAAACCCACCTGTGGAAGTCGATTCGCGGGCGATCAATGACCTACCAGAGAAAGGGGGGCGTGTCCTTATTGCTATAACATTGATGACCGCGATATTGATGGTGTTCAAAGCTTTGGATGACGGGGGGCTGCCTTCTGGTTTTGGGTGGGTCATGTTATTTGGATACACTGTGGGTTCGATGTCTGTTGCAATCTCTGCTGGATTGATTACGTTCTTCTTTTTCTCCGAGAAACAAAAACGAATCCACATTTCCCTACTGTCTGTATTCATAATTTTTGTCTTGGCTGTCATTGGGAAATTTATTTAGGCAGCGGTGTAATGCGCCATCACGAACAACAATGAAAATTAATCGAAAGTGTCAGTGCGCACTTTTGCAAGCTTCTACAATGACACCAGCCATTGTGTCCAAGGCGCCGATATGAGGTAGTACTGTTATCTTTTTATCCGGCCATTGGTCTAGAACCTTTTGTACCTCTTGAGGTATGTCTTTAACAACATGATTACCAGCTGATAAAAAATAGGGCAAAATCACTACTTCAGTCGTTGGGCCTTTAAAAAAATCAACAAGCACACTCTCAATAGAAGGTGATGCAAACTCTAAAAAAGCCACCTCCACGCCATCAAAAGATACCCCCAAGTTAATTGATGCTTTTTTTACTAGTAACTTCAACTCCTCATTGGAGGATGCTCTTCGGCTGCCATGTGCGGCAATCAATAATTTTTTCATATGTCCTCGTCCAGGGTTATACGTTGTCTTGTCTGTTTAGTCAGGAGTATTTACCAGCAGGTCGTTCAAGGCAGGCTTCAAACTGTGAAATTTAAAGTTAAATCCGCTGTCTAGTAATTTCTGAGGCACCACGTTCTGGCTATCAAGCAAGAGGCAGGATGATTCACCAAGCAAAAGCTGCAACACTTTTTTTGGTATGGGCAAAAAGGCTACTCGACTTAGGGATTTAGCCAATATTTTAGTGAACGTACTGTTTTTTTGCGTTTTTGGAGCAACGAGATTAACCGCCCCTGATATGCTTTTTTCTAGCAATATATAGTGCATAGCATGGATGTGATCTTGATAATGGATGCATGACATATATTGTTCTCCATCACCAATACGCCCACCTAAAAAGCACCTAAACGGTAATAACATCTTTGCTAAAGCACCACCATGAGCCGCTAAAACGATGCCAGTTCTCAGTAAAACTACTCGGGTATAAGGATCTGCCTGCATGGCAATTTCTTCCCAACCTAGACACAGCTGAGTGGGAAAATTACCAGCTTCAACAGGAGATGTCTCCGTGAGTATTTGATCGCCTCTATCACCGTAAACTCCTATAGCAGAACCACTTAGAAAAACAGACGGTGGCTTTTGACTGTGCGCAAACAATGCCACTAGTTGTTGCGTTAACAACCACCGGCTTTGGCGGATGATATGTTTTTGCTTTGGGCTCCACCGTTTGTCAATTATTGGCTCTCCAGCAAGGTTAATAACAGCATCAAATGCATCTAGATTCTGTAACTTATCTAATGAACCAATAACGCTCACCGCAGCAGGCAAAACAGCATTACCGTTAAAGATCGAACGGGTAAGCACAGTAAATTGGTGATCACTAAACTGTCGAATGAACGCCTGACCTATTAAACCAGTGCCACCTGTCATCAGTATGTTCATAGACTACCTCCGGTCGTTAGAAGGAACGCTTTGCCGTTTTATCAAACTACCAACACAGTACTTTAAATTTTCAAATACACGATCTTGTTCATATAAGTTCGCAAGCATAGGAGCTGTACCACAAAGGAAAAGCCGATCATGTTTAAGTAGTAGATTTGACATCAAGTCTTGATCAGGGATTTTCCACATGCCATCTTGATAAAACACTGTATAAGCTTGTTCAAATTTACCGGCAAGTTCAATTGCTGCCGCCACGCTAAATGAATGTGTTAATAGATGTACAGTAAATTTAGCATCCGTTAGCTCCAAAGACATCAACGCCAAACGCCAGATGGGTGTTTGATGACCTCTAATCAACACCACAGTATTAGCACCCTCTTTCTTAGCAATTTTGGCACTGGAACGCATTAGCGCATAACGCACCAACTCACTTTCTGCAAAACCAAAGGCTGCAGCATTGTCATTATCAGTCAAACTTAGTTCAGAAAACAACGGCTGTAACAAACGTTCACTACAGATATTGGCTGGGTAGTTAGCAAATGAATTGTGTATTAAATACTCTACTTTACTCACTGAAAACAGCTCTACCGCAGCCCTAAGTTCGGCAACGTTATGTTGCCAATTTCCAGTTTCAATGACTTGTTCATCCACTGTCACATCGCCCTGAAGCAGCGTTTTAACCTTGCTAATAGGCACTCCTCTGGATACTAATGTCAAAATTCTTTCGATGGTAACGACGTCTTTTTCGGAATAGAGCCTGTGGCCTTTTTCTGTTCTCTGTGGTTTTAACAGGCCATACCTTCGCTCCCAAGCCCTTAGGGTAACCGTATTAACCTGCGTTCGAGCACTCAATTGCCGTATAGGAAACTGATTTTCAGGTTGTTGATTGTCATCCGCTGCGGTCATCATTTTAAGTGGTTTATTCCTGTCTCTTTTATTGTCAAATAACTATACAAAAAATAATACTGTACAATTAATTACTTGTACAGTATTATTTTTTGTATAAGTATTTTGAGTGATCATACATATCTACCCACTTTACTTTTGATCACGCACGTAAGGATAGCTGCTGTGGCTACCGATTAGATAGTGGCTGTACATTTATTTCACAAACACTCAGAACATATTCAAAAAATACATAAGCAAGTGAGGACTAGACGATGAATAACCAACACATCATTGATTCCAATAAGGCAGCAAGTGACATTGACCAACCCACTATTCCGGTTGGCATCAGCGCCTGTTTAGCTGGAGATAAAGTACGCTATAACGGCGGTCATACACAATCTCGACTATGCCTTGACCTGCTAAGTCAGTGCTTCAAATTTACCACTTTTTGCCCCGAAGTTGAAGCCGGCTTCGGCACGCCAAGGCCTACAATGCGACTCATAGGCAATCCAGCGTCACCACAATTGGTATTTAGTAATGACAGCACATCAAATTTAACTGAACAACTGGTCAAAGGTTTCGAAAAAAAGTTACCTGAGATGAGCCACCTTGATGGATACATTTTGATGAAAAATTCTCCAAGCTGTGGACTTGAGAGAATAAAGGTGTACCTGCCAAATGGGAACCCACATCAAATACGTACTGCCGGTGTTTTCGCCAAAGCATTAAAACAACAATACCCACTAATGCCAATCGAAGAAGAAGGACGCCTGCACGACGATAAGCTATTTGACAACTTTGTACTGCGTGTTTATGCCCATAGCAATTTTCGAAAAGAAGTTTTAGAGCAGCCTAGTTTACACAACCTAATCATATTTCACAGCCGTTATAAATATCTCTTAATGGCGCATAACCAAGATAAATACCGCGCACTAGGTAGGCTGTTAGGCGGTAATACCAGCGTCCCGCTTGCAACACTTATTAACACCTATTTTTGTGATTTCATGGAAGTACTTTCCAAACCTTCAAGTAGAAAGAATCATACTAATGCGTTATTCCATATTTTAGGATATTTAAAAGGCAACCTCACATCTGTGGCACGAGAGCACATTATTGAAGTTATTCACAATTACAACAAAGGCATAACCCCACTGACCACACCATTAACCTTGCTTAAACATCATTTAATGCAACACGGTTCTACTTACATCCAACACCAGCGCTACTTTGAACCATACCCTGAAAAAATAAGCCCAGTGATTTAACACCTTTAATAAGCTAACGGCTAAGTACCCATATTATGAATACAATCGTTGAAAATTTTTGTCGCTACTACAAAGAATTTAGCCAAGAGAGTATCTCTGGGCTAGATGAAATTTACCACCAGAGCGTGGTTTTTGTAGACCCAATGGGGAAAGTTGAGGGACTTAGCCACCTTAAAAGTCATTTTAGAAAAATGATGTCTAATGTCACCTATTGCCGATTTGAAATCACTGATGTGGTCAACAGCGATACCCAAGCCTTTATTACCTGGACTATGACGTTTGCTCATCCAAAGCTAAATAATCATAAAGCAATCGACGTCTGTGGCGTTAGCCAGATCGTGTTTAATGAGCGCATCACATACCACAGAGATTTCTTTGATGTAGGCGGTATGTTTTATGAGCATGTGCCTATACTCAAAAACGTGATCGGGTTGCTGAAAAAAAGGCTGGCATCGTGAAACGCATGTTAATTACAGGTGCGAGTTCCGGTATTGGTATGCACCTCACTTACCTCTACTTATCAATGGGCTGGCACGTTATTGCCTGTGGTAGGTCATTAAGTAAACTGCAAGCTGCTTTTCAATCAGAGCGCCCAGCACTCACCCTATGCACTTTTGATATTAATCAGCGCACTGAAGTAATAACAAAACTCAAACCAATCGAAACGCTTGATCTAGTGATCCTCAATGCAGGGACATGCGAATATATGGATGACCCACTTCCATTTGATAGCAAGTTGTTTAAACGGGTAATAGACACCAATGTCATTGGCACAGGGTATTGTTTAGAGGGCGTGTTAGGCAATATCAAACAAGGCGGTCAACTAGCTATTGTTAGTTCCTCTGTCACCTTGTTGCCACTCACGCGTTCTGAAGCTTATGGCGCCTCTAAGGCCGCGTTAGATTACTTAACACGCACTCTGGCCATAGACCTTAGCCCTAAGGGCATCGATGTTTCACTCATTCGTCCAGGATTTGTAGACACTGCATTAACACAAAAAAACACTTTTTCTATGCCGGGACTTATCTCTGCTGAACAAGCCTGCAGGTACATTATGCACGGCCTTGAAGAACGGAAGTTGGAGATTAACTTTCCAAGAAAATTCTTTTTCACCATGAAAACATTAGCGTTATTACCCAACACACTATGGCGCCGACTCGCCATTAAAATGATCAGGGGCGTCTGATGAAACAGGCACCACAGCATCCCAAACAAAAACGCATCGCCATTATTGGTAGCGGTATTTCAGGCCAAACCTGTGGCTACCTGCTGAGCCAACAACACCAGGTGACTTTATTTGAAGCCAACGACTACTTAGGTGGACACACAGCAACCATCGACCTTGATATAGATAATAAAACTCTGGCGGTAGATACCGGTTTTATTGTCTTTAATGACCGTACCTACCCTAATTTTATAAAACTGATGAAGCAAGTTGGGATCGCCAGTAAACCCACTGAAATGAGTTTTAGTGTACACAATAAAGCCAGTGGCCTTGAGTACAACGGACATAACTTAGATACCCTTTTTGCACAGCGACGTAATTTATTAAACCCTAGGTTTTATTACTTTATTATCGAAATTCTGCGTTTTAATAGGCTATCAAAAAAAGCAAACACATTACTCCAAAATAACCCAACCGATCAGGGCGCGCTAGGCACACTCGGTGAATTTCTCGACCAGCATGGTTTTAGCGATTATTTTTCTACCCACTATGTACTCGCAATGACTGCAGCCATTTGGTCTGCATCTATCAACAGTTGCAGAGATTTTCCGTTGCAATTTTTTCTACGATTTTTGAGCAATCATGGCTTACTAGACATTGCTAACAGGCCTCAGTGGTATGTTATCAAGGGTGGTTCACGCAGCTACATACCCAAATTAACGCAGTCGATTCAAGACATTCGCCTTAACTCAACCGTGGCATCAGTCACGCGCCATGACGGACACGTAGACATTACTAGTGACAACAAAACCGAATCGTTTGATGAGGTTATTTTTGCCTGCCACTCCAACCAAGCACTAGCGTTATTAAAAGACCCAAGCACCGATGAATCTCAGGTGCTTGGTGCCATAAAATACCGCAACAATGACGTTGTACTCCATACCGATAATAGCTTGTTACCCAAAAACAAAAAAGCCTATGCAAGCTGGAACTACTGCATAGACCCACAAGTACATGAGCTTCCAACGTTAACTTACAACATGAATATTTTGCAGGGCCTCAAAACCAAGCAAGACCTTTGTGTCACTCTTAATCAAACTAAACGCATTGATCCACAGCACATTTTACGCCGCTTTACTTACGCTCATCCGGTTTTTTCACTTGAGTCTATTGCCGCACAGAACCAACGCCACACCATTTGCGGCACCAATTTAACTCACTTCTGTGGTGCGTATTGGTACAACGGTTTTCATGAAGATGGAGTGAGAAGTGCCTTGGATGTATGCCAACGCTTTGGCATCACTCTTGACACGGTTAATACAGCGGGTACCGCCTCACCAAACACACAGCAAGGCTTGGCAAATGCCTAATGCTCAGTTAGATAGCCAAACGGCTCATGGTACAACCACAAAACCAGCTATAAAGAGTGCGTTTTACATCGGCCATGTGTTCCATAAACGTTTTTTTCCAAAAGAACATGAATTCACCTACCCACTGTATATGAATTTTATAGACCTTGATGAGGTGGAATTACTGAGCACCAAATATTGGTGGTTTTCATCTCACCACTGGGCGCCTTTACAGCTTAAGGTATCAGATTATTTGGGCAATCAACCCCTACACAAAACGGCATCTACATCTAACGCAGGGCACTTGTTAAAAACCCGTGCTATTGCCGTAGCAAACTCTTTGGATGCAAACATTAGTAAGATAAATCGCGTATGCGTGTTAGCACAATTACGCTGCTTTGGTATTTACTTTAGCCCTATTAATTTTTTCTTTTTATATGAAAATGATACTGCTAAATACCTCATTGCGGAAGTCAGCAACACCCCTTGGAATAAAAGCCATTGTTACTTGATCGATTTGATGTCACCTACACCCACCGAAAAAGCATTTCATGTATCACCCTTTATGGATTTAGACATGGAGTACCGATGGCGTGTGAAGGAACCCACTTCAACCACAGAGATTAATATAGAAAACTGGCGCCAGAGACTACTATTCACCGCCTCGTTTTCTGCAACGCGTTATAACATTAATGCCAAAAAAATAACGGCGGTTTTCCTACGTTGGCCAATCGTGTCACTAAGCATTGTTAGAGCTATTTATTGGCAGGCATTTAAGCTGTATTTAAAACGCATTCGCTACGTGCCTTATCAAATAAAAACTTCCATATCACACACTATATCGAGTAGAAAACCCAATACAAAGAGGAAATTATGAACATATCTAAAGCGCAAGATATTGAAACAACGGGTAACACCTCTTTTAGCAAAAGAATCGTGTTGTCATTACTCAAAAAACTAACTGATGGTCATATTCGATTAATTGACAGTGGCAACGAGGTGTTGTTTGGCAATAGTGATGCCGACATTAAAGCCACCATTATTATTCACGATACAAAAGCCTACTCCCGTATTTTATGGGGTGGCAGCATTGGTGCAGGTGAAGCCTATGTAGAAGGGTTATGGAGCAGTGAAAACCTAGTCGATGTAATTCGATTATTCTCTCGAAACCTTGCCGCACTAGAAAAACACGAACAACGTTTCGGGTTCTTATTGAACATTATAAATATAGCTAAGCATCGCCTAAACCGTAATAGTAAAGCAGGTAGCAGAACTAACATTGCGGCGCATTACGACCTGAGCAACGAGATGTATCGGTTCTTTTTAGATGAGGCGATGCAATATTCATCAGGCATCTTCCCTCACGAGACCACAACACTAGCAGAAGCCCAGCAGCACAAGCTTAAAACCATTTGTGAAGCGTTAAATCTAACTGAAGACGACCAACTGCTAGAAATAGGCACTGGCTGGGGTGGGTTAGCCTGTTATGCCGCTAAAAATTATGGTTGCCACGTTACTACTACGACCATATCAGACGCCCAGTTTGACCTAGCGCAAGAGCGCATTAACGACGAAAAGCTCAGCCATAAAATAACCCTGTTAAAAAAAGACTACCGAGACTTAACGGGCCAATACTCCAAAATCGTTTCTATTGAAATGATTGAAGCTGTAGGGCATAAATTTATGCCCACCTACTTCGAGATGTTAGATAAATTATTAAAGCCAGGTGGAAAATCGTTTATCCAAGCCATCACCATGAATGACCAACGCTACGACAGTTATGTAAACAATGTAGATTTTATTCAACGCAATATATTCCCTGGTGGTCACTTACCTTCTATCAGTGTCATTTGCGATCTACTTAAAAATAACACCAACATGTATATGAAACAATTATCGGACTACCGCATTGATTACGCTAAAACACTCAGCGCATGGAGAGCAAGCTTCTTAGACAATCGTGAAGCCATTAAATCACTCGGTTTTAACGACGATTTCATTCGTTTATGGGAATACTATTTTAGCTATTGTGAAGGTGGTTTTCGAGAGTCTGCCATTGGGTTGGCCCATATTGAACTCATCAAGAACGAATATTAAGAGGTCTGTAATGACAATGTGGCAATGGTTTCAGCCGGTGAGCTTTCAGATTATGTGGATTGCCCTGATATTGGGTGGCAACACATGGCTACCGGTCTCCATCGCTATTTTAATCATGCATTTTGCTTTAAGCCCAAGCCGCCTTGACGATGCAAAAGTACTCCCGCTGGCCCTTGGTGGCTTTGTCATCGACTTATGTATGACTCAACTGGGGTTCTTTAGCTTTGTACAATGGCCACTGTGGTTGTTGGTTTTATGGGTGGCCTTTATTCTTAATTTAGGCCATAGCATGCGTTTTTTACGCAAGCTAAAACCGCTGTACCTCATCAGTTTTGGTGCAGCAGGAGGTGTTTATGCTTATTGGGCTAGCTGGAAATTTGGCGCCGTTGACTTGCCCCATGGCACACTTACCACATTAGTAATAGTGGCCACTATCTGGAGCATCTTCTTACCGTTGTGTGTCAAGGCTGACACCTTAATAAGGAAACCTCACCATTAGTAGCGTGTATAAACAAACCACTAGGCTAGCGCTTTTGTGCTTAATGTTGCTGCCATGTCACTACGCTTATAGTGAGCAAGCACTTAGCCATCCCCGGTTTAATACCAGCACTGCAATTGATATGACACCGGTGCCTACATTTAAGTTGGTAGGCACCGCTGAAATGAAATGGCTTTGGTTTGAAGTTTACCAAGCCACGGTGCTCACTCCCACAGGCACATATACACCTAACCAATGGCCCTTGTCACTTAACTTACTTTATAAGAAGAACATCACTGCTGAGCAGCTAATAGAGTCAACCGTAGATGAGTGGCAGCGCCAAAGCGTTGATTACCGCGCTCAGTGGGTCTCAAAGTTAGGTGATATTTGGCCTGATGTTGCACCACAAGATGAGCTTATATTATATGTAGATGAGGTTGGCATTAGCCATTTTTTCTACAATAGTCAATTTATTGGAACCATACAAGACCCTTTGTTTGCGCCCGCATTTACAGCAATTTGGCTATCTGATAACACTTTAAAACCAGCACTACGTAATCAACTGATAGGACTAAGCCCATGAGTATTTTCAAATATTTTATACCCCAGTGTACGCGTTTTTTTGGCGCCATTGGGTTGGCCTTTTTATTGGTGGGTTGCAGCGCAAATATTTCTGATTATAAATCCACCACCCCTGCATTTGATATGAAAACATTTTTTGATGGCAAACTGGCCGCCTATGGCATGGTGCAAGATAGAAATGGTAAAGTTATTAGGCGTTTTCGTGCTGATTTAATTGGCTCGTGGGAAGGTAACAAAGGCCTACTAGAAGAAGACTTTTTTTATGACGATGGCGAAACACAGCGTCGCGTATGGAACCTGCAAAAGCATGCTGATAACCAATACAGTGGCTTTGCATCTGACACTGTGGGTGAAGCTTCTGGCCAAAGCCAAGGCTTTGCTTTTAATTGGCGCTATACCCTAGCCATAGAGGTTGACGGCACAACATGGGACATTGATCTGAACGATTGGATTTACCAGCTTGATGATTCACGTTTAATCAACCAGACTGAAATGACCAAATGGGGATTTCATGTTGGTCAAATAACGCTCGTCATAGAAAAGTTAGATTAGAAAATTATGCCTGAAAATATAGCTATTATGTGGTTTCGCCAAGACTTACGCCTAAACCACAATCCTGCTCTCACCGCTGCTTGCAAGGCCGCTAATGTTCTGCCGATCTATATTCTGGATGATGACACTGCAGGGCGGCATCGAATGGGTGCCGCGAGCAGGTGGTGGCTACATCACTCACTAAAAGCTTTGGATGTATCATTAGGCAATGCCCTAAGTATATATTGTGGTGATGCCACCACCATTATTATTGATTTATGCCAGCGTTTTAACGTCGATGCAGTCTATTGGAATCGCTGCTATGAGCCGCACCATATTTCGCAAAGCAAATACTTAAAACAACAACTTTTCTCACAAGGTGTTAAAGCCAGCAGTATTAATGGCTCGTTATTGAACGAACCATGGTCGGTACTTAAAAAAGATGGTAGCCCCTATAAGGTTTTTACTCCATACCATCGTGAGGCCAGCAAAATTGAGTCCCCTGTCACTGTGTTGCCAGCACCTAAGCTACCAACACCGTTAATGATTGATCCTCAAGCCACTAGCCTAGACATTTTGTCATTATTGCCAGAAATTAATTGGGACGCGGATTTTTACAAGTGTTGGACGCCAGGTGAAGCCGGGGCATCATCAGCGCTAAACACCTTTTTATCCAATGGCATAAGTGATTATAGAGATGGCCGTGACATCCCTGCCTTAAAAGCTATTTCCAGACTTTCGCCTCACCTGCATTTTGGTGATATATCGCCTCAACAAATCATCAGTACCTTACTCACAGTAGCTGATGATCAAAATAGCGAGCACTTTAAACGAGAAATACGCTGGCGGGAATTTTCTTATTATTTACTATTTCATTTCCCTAGCTTGCCTGAAAAAAACTTCAAAGCCACATTTGATCAATTCCCATGGGAGAATAACCCAACCTGGTTAGTAAAATGGCAACAAGGGCTAACTGGCTACCCTTTAGTTGATGCAGGTATGCGAGAGCTTTGGCAAACAGGAAGTATGCACAACCGTGTGCGTATGGTTACTGCCTCTTTCTTGATAAAAAACTTACTCATTGACTGGCGTTTAGGTGCGCAATGGTTCTGGGACTGCCTAGTAGATGCAGACTTGGCAAGCAATAGTGCAAGTTGGCAATGGGTTGCAGGCAGTGGCACCGATGCCTCACCCTATTTCCGAGTATTCAACCCTATTATCCAAGGCGAAAAATTTGACCCTCATGGAGACTACACAAGGCGCTATTTGCCAGAACTTAGCACCTTGCCGGACAAATACTTATTTAAACCATGGGAAGCGCCAGCGGCAATACTGGAACAAGCAAACATAACGCTGGGCGAAACCTATCCCCTGCCAATGGTTCAGATTAAAGAGTCTCGGCAAAGAGCATTAGAGGCTTATAGCATCACCAAGGTTTTGAAGCCTTAACCAAAGGTTCCTCTACGGTGCAATAATTGTCCCCATTTTTCACTTATCTAAATAATTTGGGGACTATACTCACAATGTTCTCAATAACCATTGCGATAAGTGACACAAGAATTAGGCGAATTGTTCTGCGACCATATTCTGATGTTTGCCTTGGTCGATAGCAACATTGCGGATACCTTCTGCTAACTTTTTGTACACCAGAAATAGCTATAGCTCTATCATCTCTGCTAACAATTGCTTGCGTTGATCTACTCGATCGCCTGGTAATACAAAGCCGCTAAGTCGTTAACACTGATCACGTCTGCGCTAGCATCACCTGAAAACGGTATTGTAATGGCTTGTACACCCTGAGCCAAAACAAGTTAGCCGTATGGTTGCTTGCCTAGGTTAGTGAACAATTGTTTAGCCTAGGTGTCTATACGTTCAACGACATAATGAGTCACGACAGTAATATTTAAACGATTGGCACGATCTACTGGTAACTCAACCACTAAGCCTTGCGCTGTTTGCTGCATGGTTAAGCCCGCTGATACAACAGGCTTTGAGTAATGGATGAGAAAATAGGCAATCCAATGTTTAATCCATTGTGAATTTGGCCATAGTCGTAATCGGCATTACCCGTGATGGGTATCACTTAGCATGATGTTAAAAGGGATCATTAGTTAACAACCTGGCACCAATTCACTCTCCACTAACTTTACCCAAAAATCAGCGCCTGTTGTCAATATGCCGTCATTAAAATCATAATTAGGATTATGCAAGCCACAACCTCCTGGCCCATCTCCATCATTACCCAATAGTACATAACAACCCGGTTTTGCCTGCAACATAAAAGCAAAGTCCTCTGAAGTCATTGGTGGCTCAAAAGCTGTAGAAACATGCTCCTCTCCCACTAATGCTAGCGCGACTGTAGCGGCCTTGTCGGCCTCCTTCGAGGTATTGATAGTAGAATCAAAAACACTTGTATACGTAAATTGGCAACTAATTCCATTGGCGGCACAAATAGATTCTGCCATCACTTGCATGTTGTCTTTTATTTGTTGCTGGACTTCTGGCAAGAAAGAGCGTGTATCACCTTTTAGTATGACCTGGTTTGGAACAACATTGACGGTGCCATCTGTGATGAACTCTGTGACTGAAATCACAGCTTTTTCTGATGGGTTAATCCGGCGTGATACGATGGTTTGTAAGGCAAGTACGATTTGAGATGCCACCACAATGGGATCAACCCCTTTATGGGGCATAGCGGCATGATGACCCACTCCTTCTATGAGGATTTCGAAGTTATCTTCAGAGGCCATTACCGGGCCTTTTTTAACTATGAAATTATTCAGCGGTACTGATGGAAAATTGTGAATAGCATAGATATCTTGCACTGGAAAGCGTTCAAATAAGCCGTCTGCAATCATCGATTTTGCGCCCTTGCCATGCTCCTCGGCAGGTTGGAATATTAAAACCACGGTGCCATCAAAATCACCATGTTTTGCTAGATGACAAGCTGCACCTAGCAACATCGCAGTGTGGCCATCATGCCCACAAGCGTGCATCTTACCAGCGTGTTGTGAGCAATGATCAAAGGTATTGTTCTCTTCGATCGCCAACGCATCCATATCAGCACGTATGCCCAGCATGCGTGAACCGGTGCCGCGTTTGATCACGCCAACTATTCCAGTGCCACCTATACCTGTATGGGTTTCTATTCCCCACTCTTGCAATAATGACGCAACTTTTTTAGCAGTGAGGTGTTCTTCAAAACCCAGTTCTGGATGGCGGTGTATATCATGTCTCCAGTTACACATAGATTGTTGGAGGTATTCGGTAATACGACTCATATATGACTACTCTTACTATCTAATGTATTTTATTTGGCAGCACTAAACTTCAGCATAACTCAGAGACAATAGGAAAACTAACCAAAATTCATTCAATTAGAGACCTTTGCACAAATCTATCAGCAGTGCATCGAAGTCATAAACGATCATAGATCAATTACCAGCGAATGATAATCCTCAAAATGGGAATAATATTTGTACCTAATTAGCACAAATTAAATCCCTAGTTTTATCGCAAAAAGTGCACACTGACTTGAAGTCTTTTTGGTGCCACTGGCCACTGGCTTGGAGTAAAATCAGGTGATGTAAAATAACGATTTAGGATCTCTTCATGGCATGGAAAAACCTTAAGCAACTGAGCTTAGCCGATAGCCTTACTTCTGAACATGAAGCGCTGACTGAACTAGATGATATTAATGAGCTGATGGATTGGGAAGCCATCGAGCACCTTCTTGGTGACATCCATGCTAAACGTCGTGGTAACAGTGCATGGCCCCCTGTGTTTATGTCCAAGGCGTTATTACTACGGAGCTGGTATAGCTTGAGCGATCCTAAATTAGAAAGGCTGCTCGTTAGGGACCTATTGTTCCGCCGTTTCGTGGGATTGAGCCTTGCCGATAGCGTACCTGACCACAGTTCCATTTGGCGTTTTCGCCAATTGCTGGAAAAGCAGGGATTGATGGATTCTTTATTGGCGGAAATTAACCGTCAGCTAAGTATTCAAAGGGTTTACATTCACGCTGGCGAAATCAGCATTATTGATGCTAGTGTCATTCAAGCCCAGCGCAACCGCCCAAACAAAGACAAAGACGGCAATAACACTCAAGACCCCGAAGCGGGTTGGAACGTAAAGCAAGGATCTGATGGCAAGCGCAAGAGTACCTATGGTTTTAAAGCCCACGCTAATGTAGATGAAGATGGCTTTATTAAGGCGACAGCATTCACTGCGGGCAATGTGCATGATTCCAACCATTTCATCGACTTACTGAGCGGTAAAGAATCAGAGGTTTATGCTGATAGCGCCTATAAAAGTAAAAAACACGATGATTGGCTTGAAGACCATCACGTTGACAATAAAGTGATAGAGCGTGCTTATCGCAACAGGCCTTTGACGCCCGAACAAAAGAAGAAAAACCAACGCAACTCAGGCACTCGGTGCACAGTTGAGCGAGTATTCGGGGTTTTGAAGCTACATTATGGCATGGGTCAAGCCCGTTACTTGGGACTGGCTCGTAATAGTATTCGCTTCGGTGTGATGTGTTTGGCTTATAATCTTAGGCGAGGAGCAAATATTAAGAAATCCTGTGTAACGTCACACTATAGTTGCGCCTAATTGTTAGGGAAGCGGTGTTAAAAGGCCATGTAATGGCAAAACGAGCAGGTATATTGGCTGAAAGTGGGGTTTTTCACCCGTTTTTGGAATATAAATTATTTTTTAAGGCTTACGTAATTGATGAGCAATAATAAGGCCTTTGTGCAAAGGTCTCTTTGTAATAAAATCCCGCAGAAAAGAACCAACCAAACAGGCCATTAACCGCGCCAACATCATTAGGAACACTAGGCCAAGCATTTTGCCCATTAGCAACGAGACCTTGAAAAAGCTCTTGTGTAGTCGCTTTAACATTAGGCTCATGCCGATTACCGCTACCTACTGAAACAATAGCGCCTGACTCTTCAACACCAGCGGACATAATTCCACGTGGTCGATGATATTTAAAACTACGAGCTAATATTTTTTCTCCATTAGCCATCATAGCTGATGCCAGCGTATCTCCAACAAAACCTAGCAGAGGTTTGCCGTCCCAAGTAAAGGTAATAGGACGAGACCGATCAATGCGCCCCCCACTGTCCAGTCGTTTAGCCGTCACCGCCCTTCCTCCAATACTTTTGCGTATCCGGCATGTGCAGGGCGAACCGAATGAATTTCATGCGTCATAGTGTCACGTTCAATCAATAACCACATGCGACAACCATTAATGTGTTGCCATGTTTCAGTCTGTACACCACAGATGTTCTCCCGTAGGAAAACCGCATCATGCCACTCCTGTATGCCTGCATCTAATGCAGGGTAAATGATTGAACCATCGCCACCATAGCTAAATTCACTATGATCACGGGTACCACAAAATGTTCAAGGTATTCTAATCATCGTATTTCTTATCCATGTAGTTTTGGGTCAGAGCCAGCGCCCCGCTCATCAATGCAAAGCCACGTTCAAAACGCCTTAAGTCGTGATTAGCAATCACCTTATGCGGTTTATCATTGGCGATAAAGTCGGCGAAATACCATCCCGCTGAAGGGGTAGCTTTGAAACCACCGTAGTTCCAACCTGCATTCAAGTAGAGGTTACTGATCGGCGCTTTGCAGATAAAAGGCGAGCCATCCATCGACATATCCACAGTGCCAGACCAATGCCGCAATAGTTTTACACGGCCGAGACAGGGCAATACGGACATCGCCGCCTCTGCCACATCTTGCACCATAGGCAAGCAGCCTCGTTGTGCATAAGATTTGTAACAATGAAATATGCGAACGCTGGCTGAACATCACGTTGTAATTCAATTCAAAACTGAGGTTCTCCCACAATTTAAGTGAATGCTCATAGAACTCACGGTTACCTGGTTGAACATAATTGGAACGCACTATTGTAGTATTGCGCCCAGCATTGCCACCGCCTATCCAGCCTTTTTCCAGAATGGCTATATTCTTAATACCGTGGTTTTTTCCAAGATAATACGCTGTTGCCAGGCCATGTAAGCCACCTCCCACTATGACTACATCATAGTGTCGTTTTGGCTCAGGGTCTCGCCATTGGCGCTTCCATCCCTTTTGACCGGTCATTCCATTCCAGAAGACACTCCATGCAGAAAACTTTGTCATTTATAATAATCCTAGGTTCCGTTTTTTGGCGACTGTGAGGTTTCTGAGTGAATGAAAACCTGCTCAGCTTTTTACATTAGATAATGACATCTTCTAGAGCTTTAGGATGATCCGTGACGGCTTCATATCCGTCTTCGGTAATAATAAAACTGTCGCCCACTTGCGCACGAAAAGTATCAACCGCGACAGACCCGTCAATAGCCAAAACCATACCGGGTTGCAGAACAGTGGTATCACCTGTAACCAATTGTGGTTTTTCCAAAAAACTGAACCCCGTTGCGCGCCCGCAACGAAATGGATAGTCATACCCAGCGCCTTGAATAACTTCCGCATAGGCTGCATGTACACTTTCTGCGGTCACCCCTGGCC
>JBLHQO010000010.1:0-24220 GCA_047625285.1 Oceanospirillaceae bacterium | reverse complement strand
AAAGAGGGTGCTACCAAAGGCCACATTGCCGACACGCTCAACAGCGTCTCATCCCATCTCGTAGATGTTTATATAGCACCGATTCCAATTCACATGGATGGTGTCCCGGGCTAGCGACAACTAATATTTCGTCAGCTATGGGAGAAAAATCAGCACGAAAATGTACGCTACTTTTTACAGCAATAATTGAGGCAGTTTGAGGCTCTACATTAAGGTGCTTGAGTATTGCTAAATCTAAGCATTGCACTCGGTTGATGCCAGTAATGACATACACGTCTGAGCCTTCTTCAATGACCTTCAGTAGCGCCATAGGGCCCACGTGTGCAGTGATACCATGGTACATCTCTCCTTCAAATTCAAAATCACCATCAGCAAGTTGACACACTTCTAATTCGCATTTTAAGGGCTGATCATTAAATACGTTGTTATGACCGCCTAATTCGGCCAAAAAGCGTGCACCTAAACCTTGTTTATGGGCTTGAGTAGTCACCTCTACATCGTTGAGTACCGCTACATAAGCTTGCTTTGCCTTATGTTTTAATAAGGCTCTAAGTACACCCGTGGTATTAGACGTAGCACCTGCACCTGGGTTGTCTTGGGCATCGGCAATAACAACGAGTTGGCTATTATTGAGGGTTGCTTTGGTGGCTTTTTTGGCAGCAGTGTCGGCAGAAAATAAGGTTTGAGATAGTGCTGCTTCCTGTTCTACTACTATGGCCGTCATAGTATTTATGGCTGTGTCTGCGGTTTGCTGGTCAGTACCATAGGCCACTAGGCAGGGCCCACAATCGTAGGTGTCGGCGGCGGGGAAACCTAAAGCAAAATCCAGCGAAATTAACGATGTATCGGTGTTATTAAACTGCGCTAAGGTCTGATAAATAGACTTACAAGGTTCCAAGTCTGTACATTGGCTGGTGAGTGGCACCAGAAAAGGTAGTTGGAGCATGGTTTTTTGCAGTGGTTTACCTGCTAATAAGTGTTGTAATAATTTGTATGATCTAGCACCCGTGTCGGCCATATCAAGGTGTGGATAGGTGCGAAATACGGCTATAGCAGAGCTCAGTTCTACCATGGCTGGGCTAATGTTGGCGTGCAAATCCAAACTGACTACGATGGGCACATTAGGGCCTACTAATTGCCGAATACGGCCTAGTAGTTCACCTTCACCATCTTGATATTTTTGTGTCACCATAGCGCCATGTAAGTCTAAATAGATACCGTCTAAGGACTTAATTTCGGCTATGCCGTCACATATTTTCGTGGCAATCTTATCAAATGCATCTTGGGTTACATAACCACAAGGCTCTGCTGATGCCCACACGAGGGGGTGCAGCAATATGCTTGTGTTTGCTGATACTGCTTCAATAAACCCTGCCATAGGCAGGTTCATGTTCTTTAGCCTAGGTATGATGTCGCTTTTCTCTGTTAGGCCCGGCCAGCCATCTTCTTTCATAAACTCTGTATAGGTGGCTAAGTCCGGTGAAAAGGTATTGGTTTCGTGCTGAAATCCAGCAATGGCAATGTTGGCGATGGACATGGGCTCTACTTGGGCAATAAGTTAAGGTAAGAATATATTAATACTCAAAACTTAGATTAACAACTTCGCCACTGCGCTATATATGACGCAGTGTTACGCTACTAGGTATGTAGTTGTTATTAATAAATGAATAGTGCAAGGTGCTGGAAGTATAGTGCTTCATAAATGTGGTCTAAAATTCGTGTCAACATCCAATTTTTCAAAAAAACCTGCGTATAGCCTGTGATCAGTGCCATTATCCGCGAGAATTAATGTGATGCCACTAGTGTAGATATACAGTGACCACTAGATAACCAAGTAGTAATAAAAGTGCTAATTTTATTCTGCGGTAGAGATCACCATCATCTTCTGGTTCTGCATATCGTCAATGGTATAAGGAATCCCTCCAATACCTAAACCAGACTGACGTAACCCTGCAAAGGGCATCCAATCAACCCTGAACGCGGTGTGATCGTTAACCATTACAGCCGATGCATCGAGTTGGTGATAACAGTATGTTGCTCGCTGGATGTCTTTGGTAAATATTGCTGCCTGAAAAGCGTAGGGCAGTTGGTTAGCACGCTTTATGGCATTATCGATATCACTATAAGGATAAATGCAGATTACCGGTCCAAATATCTCACTCTGGCTGACCTGAATATTATCTGACGGGTTATAGATCACGGTAGGCGCATAACAGGTGGGCGAGAGTGCCTTGCCGCCAGCCAGCAGTTCTGCACCATCACCTTTGGCTTGTTCAACCCATTGCGATACTCTTTCAACTTCTTTAGGGTTAATTAACGGGCCTACTTCGGTTGATATTTGCAGAGGGTCTCCTACAATCAACGCCTTAGCATGGGTCGCAATATCACTAGCTAACTGCCGTGCAATTGATTCATGAGCATAAATCCGCTGTACTGAGACACAAACTTGGCCAGCATGGTAGAAACCACCCTTAACCAGCTTAGGCAGAGCATTGGCCATATCCGCGTCTTCAGCAACAATCACCGCTGCGGCGCCGCCATGCTCAAGGGCGCAACGTGTGCCAGCAGCCAATTTGCTGCGCAGCATCCATCCAACTCTAGGGCTACCGATAAAGGAAAAGAATCCAACACGTGGGTCGCAAACTAACTGGGTAGCTAAGTGATGGTCATTAATCACCATCATTTGACACCAACCGTCGGGAAGGCCGGCTTTTTTGAGTAACTCTACAAAGTTGAAACAGGAAATAGGGGTGGTCTGTGCAGGTTTAATGACAACCGGGCAGCCTGCAGCAATAGCCGGAGCCACCTGATGGACAATTAAGTTAAGAGGATGATTAAAGGCACTTACCGCAACCACAACGCCAATAGGCTCAGGTGAGGTAAAAGCTAAACGATCCGCCGAAGCCGCATTAATGCCCATAGCAATGGTTTCACCAGACTGAGTACGTAACGTATCAATACAGATCTTAACCCCATCAATTGCTCGGACCACTTCAACTTGCGAATCAATCAGTGGTTTGCCACCCTCTTGGGCAGCCTCATAAGCTAGAAGCTCCTTATCTTCGCTCATGAGCAGAATCAGCCGTTCCAAGATCTCTATACGCTGATGTAACTTCAGCCACCCCTTGCGGTCTCGGTAAAGGGCATAAGCGTTAGTGAGCGCCTGTTCCACCATTGCCTCATCAGCCAACTCGCAACTGGCAATGGGTGACAAATCATAGGCCGCAACAACTTCTATTGATTCTCCGCTAGGATTTGCTCCTGGCACTGTGCATTTTATCTGGCGTGGCATAATCTATTCTCTGGTTATCCTGTTGGTTGCTGCAGACTAATCAATTGGCTCTTCTGTTTGATCTCTTGGTTAAGGATTCGATCATTGTCTGAATAGTCAATTGGCACCTCCACCAAGTGTACCCCCGAAGTTGCAAGGCACTGTTCTAATAATTGCGCCACATTGGTATCTTTATCTACCCGATGCCCTTGCGCTCCATAACTTTGCGCATACTTAACGAAGTCTGGATTACCTAGATTAAGTCCAAATTCGTCAAAACCCATATGAGCTTGCTTCCACTTAATCATGCCGTAGGCGTTATCGTTAATAACCACCACAACCAAATCGAGCTTCAAACGCACTGCCGTCTCTAATTCCTGAGAGTTCATCATAAAACCACCATCTCCACAGATGGCCATTACCCTGCGTTCCGGGTGAACAATCTTGGCCATGATGGCAGATGGCAGCCCCGCACCCATGGTAGCCAAAGCATTATCCAGCAGAACAGTGTTAGCTTGATGTGCCTTATAGTTACGAGCAAACCAAATTTTATAGACACCGTTGTCTAGGGCAATAATGCCATCAGAAGGCATCACCTCTCGCACATCAGCAACCAAACGCTGAGGATAGATAGGGAAACGTTGGTCATTAACACCTTCTAAAAGGTGATCATCTACATGCTTCTTTACCTTCATAAAGTGAGTGAAATCCCAGTGAGTCTGAGGTTTAATCTGCTGTTTAAGCTGGTAAATACTATTGGCAATATCACCAATCAATCCCAGTTGAGGATAATAAACTGGATCCACTGCTGCAGTGACATAGTTCACATGGATCACTTTAAATTTGCCGTGATCCATAAAGAAAGGAGGTTTCTCAACTACGTCGTGGCCAACATTGATAATCAGGTCAGTATTAGCGATGGCCTGGTGAATAAAATCATTGGTCGATACGGTAGCATTACCCAGGAAAAGTGGATTACGTTCATCCACAACTCCTTTACCCATTTGTGTGCTGAAAAACGGAATTTTCAACTTATCTACAAACTCGGTGAGCATTTTACTGGTTTGTTTACGGTTGGCTCCGGCACCAATAAGCAGTAACGGTCGCTGGGCTGATTGGATCATGTCTACCGCTGCCATGATCGACTTTCCGTCTGGTGCGGGGCGTCGGAAGGAGCTTTTTAGTATTACTTCACTAGAGGTCTGTTCATCAGCAATATCCTCAGGGAGTTCCAAATGGGTAGCACCGGGTCTCTCGTCTTCTGCCAAACGAAAAGCCTCTCTCACTAGTGATGGTATGTTACTAGCACTGGTGATTTGGCGGGTGAACTTGGTTATTGGACGCATCATATCAACGATATCAACGATCTGAAACTGTCCTTGCTTACTGCTCTTTATCGGCTTTTGACCGGTGATCATCAGTATCGGCATGGCCCCCAGTTGAGCATACGCGGCAGCGGTGACAAAGTTGGTGGCCCCTGGGCCTAGAGTTGATAGACAAACCCCAGCTTTGCCGGTTAGTCGGCCATAGGTAGCTGCCATAAAGCCTGCGGCCTGTTCATGGCGGGTTAGAATTAGTTTTATCGTTGAATGCTTGAGAGAGTTCAGAAAATCTAGATTTTCCTCACCAGGTATACCAAAAATATATTCTACGCCCTCGGCTTCCAGCGCCTTGACGAAAAGATCAGATGCTTTCACTCATTATCTCCTTAACTGAATTATCTGTGTGCTCTACCTCAAAACGCTCATCATTAATATCAGTCAGGCAGCGCAGCGGCATAAAACTGTTAGATGAAGCTTCTTGTATATAGAGTTTAAACGATTGCGGAATATTGTTGGTTAACAAACTGTTCTCCTTCAAGTATGGGAATATTTGGTCATAACGCATTATCGAGTTTTGATTGATACGTCGGTATATATGAGTTCGATTTAGTTCAGAGGCATAATGCAGACCGGCTGAAGCAATAATATCTGCAGTAGCATGAACCGTATTTTCATGAAATAGTGCAACTCGTTGCGCCTTATTTGTCACTACAAGGCCTCGATAGAGTTTTGGGTTTTGAGTTGCAACACCTGTTGGACAGTGGTTAGTATTACATGTGAGCGACTGCACGCAACCTAATGCAAACATCATCCCACGAGCACTATTACAAATATCGGCCCCTAGGGACAAGTTCTTTACCAGATGAAAGCCAGTTAGTATTTTGCCAGACGCTATAATACGAATGTGTTGTCTTACACCATATCCCGTAAGACAATCATCAACAAATGCCAGAGCCTCACGCAAAGGCATACCTATAGAATTGGTGTATTCCAGAGGTGCTGCGCCGGTTCCCCCTTCCCCACCATCTACAGTGATGAAGTCTGCATAGATTTTTGTCTCAACCATCGCTTTACAAATAGCAACAAATTCACTCTCCCGGCCGATAGAGAGTTTAAAACCAATAGGTTTGCCATTAGAAAGGGCTCGTAATTTTGCCATAAACTGTACGAGTCCCAATGGTGAGTCAAATTCACTATGTGTGGCCGGAGAATTAACCTGCGTTCCAGCTTCTACGCCACGAATTGCGGCTATCTCGGGAGTGTTTTTATCAGCAGGCAATATACCTCCGTGTCCAGGTTTAGCCCCCTGTGACAGTTTTATTTCAACCATACGCACCGAATCAATCATTGATTTCTCTCGAAATTCTTCAGGTGAAAAATGGCCTTTTTCATCACGGCATCCAAAATACCCCGTGCCTATCTGCCAGACTAAGTCGCCATCATGCTCCAGGTGGTGAGGGCTGAGTCCTCCTTCACCTGTATTGTGGTAAAAACCACCCATTTTTGCTCCGCTGTTTAGGGCTAGAATAGCATTTTGGCTTAAAGCTCCAAAACTCATCGCAGAAATATTAAGAATACTCGCACTATAGGGCTGAAGGCAATCTGGGCCACCTACAGTAACCCTCAGGTCTTGATCCATTTCGCTGGCGTCAACGGCGGATAGAGAATGGCCAATCCATTCATACCCAGTGCGGTAAGTATCTACTCGTGTTCCAAAAGGTACGGTTTCCTGAGCCCCTTTAGCGCGCTGGTAAACTACACTTCGAAACATTCTGTTAATGGGCATTCCATCAGTATCAGACTCAATTAGATATTGTCTGATGAAAGGGCGTATTGCTTCCATAATCCAACGGCCACGTCCAAATAGTGGGTAGTTTCTACGCAGAGCATGTTGGCTCTGTAGCATGTCATACAAACCTTGTAATACCAAAGGGATAATAATGATAAGAGACCAGAGCACAGGCGGCCAGAAAATCTGTACACCTGTAATCAGTGTCAAAACGGCTATGGCAGCCAAAATAAATGTTGTGTTCATAACGCCTCCAGGCGGGTATTGTTTTGCAGTTGTGCGTGTCGTGCGCCTTAATCCGCTCACACACTTATTGTAGTGTAATCTTGTGGTTTCTCTCTTAGCTTTGCTATTTATAAGCATCATGGTATTTCGCTCCCATATAGTGAGAGAGGTTATCCGTTTAGTCGGTTGGCAGACCAAAATCTTACGCACTATCTGAAAAATAATTAGCATCGACATGCAACCTCCGGTTACGACTCACTTATCCAGCACCTGATCAGAAGACACAGGTTAACTGGTGGCTTAGCCCTTCTAGCCTTGACATGGAAAAATTAAAGTCATTTTCAAATTAAGAGTAAGAACCGGCTTCGCCGTGCGACTAACTCTTATAAGTTACTCACAAGGCTTCTCAGAAGCTTGTCGATGATAACCAGCTAGCAATAGTTTAGAGGTGTATTTTGACTCTTAGGTTGGCACCCAAGAAACATTGGGTTGCCAACCCTTTTTAGTATTGAACGGGAGCAGCACATGGTTCAACTCAAATATTTTGTATCACTAACGGCGCTTTTGGTTGCAATATCTGTCACCAATGCTGTTTCGGCAGCCAGCTTAAACGGTTTCAATGTTGCACAAAGCAGTTTGCCGGTAGAAGAGATTTATCGAGGTGGCCCACCTAAAGACGGTATCCCTTCAATCGATAAGCCACTATTTCTATCAGCCGACCAAATGTTTAAGTTGAACCCAAACGACATGGTTTTGGGTATTACCAACGGCACTGACAGCAAAGCTTACCCCATAAGCATTTTAAACTGGCACGAGGTGGTAAATGACTATTTGGGTGATATGCCTACACTAGTCACTTATTGCCCATTATGTGGTTCGGGAATGGTATTTGAGCGAACCTTTAACGGCCAAGTGTTAGATTTCGGTGTATCTGGATTGTTGTACAACAGTGATGTTTTACTGTTTGACCGGCAAACAGAGTCCCTCTGGTCACAGATCAAAAAGCAAGCCGTCACTGGGGCAAAACAAGGTTTGCAGTTGCAACCACTGGTGGTTCAACATACCAGCTGGGCACGTTGGAAAAAAAGCCATCCCAATACACAAGTATTGAGTTTTGACACAGGCTACGTTCGCCAATATAGCAGTAATCCGTATGACGGCTACGAGGAGATAAGCGCAACCCTGTTTCCAGTTAAGTTTAGAGCTGAGGGGTTTCACCCCAAACAACGCGTTGTAGGTATTGACATAAACGGCCAGAGCAAGGCTTGGCCATTGATTGAATTGGCCAAGGCAGATCAACCCTTGCGGGACTATGTTGGTGGCAAGGAGGTGGTAGTTCACTATCATAGGGCCAGTCAAACAGCGTGGATAGATGATGCGCAAGGCAAGGAGTTACCTAGTGTCACTCTATTTTGGTTTGCATGGGCAGCTTTTCATGACAATACCAGCGTCTACCGGTACGTTAATCCGTAGACTGTTCGTAATAACTTGAACAGAAATGGCTCACAACTTAAAGTGGAGGTTCTAAATAACAATAGAGGATGTGCGATGACAGCACCGAACCTTGTTGCACCAGAATTCCATGACTGGACGCAGGATGAAGCATTCATGAGCGAGTTACGCCAACAAATGCTGAAGTTTGCAACCTTACAGCTACAAGATGTCAGTATTGCCGAAGACGCCGTTCAAGAAGCCTTTATAGGGGCCTTAAAAAACCAACAAACTTTCGGCAGAAGGGCGGCATTCAAAACTTGGGTGTTTGCGATACTTAAGCACAAGATTATTGACGTGATTCGCAATAATCAGCGCCTTGTGCCTAGCAGCTCGGTGCAAAACGACGATGATGATGACGAACCCAACCTAGAAATTTGGGATCAACAATTTGATGATCGAGGTCATTGGCACATGTCAGAACGCCCTACTACTTGGCAGCAACCGATTGAAAGCGCCGCTAACGATCAATTTTGGCAGGTGTTTGAGGCCTGTTTAGAAGGCTTACCTGGCCAATACAGCAGAGCATACATGATGCGTGAGTTCATCGGGTTAAGCACCAATGAAATATGTGAGCAATTAGAAACGAGTGTAAATAGTCTCAATGTGCTCCTTTACCGGGCTCGTTCAAAACTCAGAAAATGTCTACAAACAAACTGGATCGATAAAGGGGCTTAACTAATGATGAATTGCAAATCAATCACCCAGCTTCTGTCTCAAGCGCAAGACCGAAAACTGACCTTTATGGAAACTGGCGGTGTCACATTACATACCTCCATGTGTAAAGCCTGCCGTAATTATGGCAAGCAAATGAAACAGTTAAGTGTTTTTAGTAAACAGTTTGTAGAGCCGGAGATACAACCCAAGCCAAATCAAAAACCCTAGTATAAGTACCAACGGCCGCACTGTAGGCCTATAGCCTACGCACTAAAGCGGGCCCACATTTAGTGAATTTGCAAAGAGGATATAGCGATGATGCCACAACTAACAGATATAAAGGTCTGTGTATTTGATGCCTATGGTACCTTGTTTGATGTGCACAGCGCTGTAGGTCAACATGTGCAGGCATTAGGTTCTCAAGCCGATTCTATTTCTATGTTATGGCGCCAAAAGCAGCTTGAATATACTTGGCTACGCAGCCTTATGGGCCGGTATGTAGATTTCCAGCAGGTCACTGCACAAGCCCTTAGCTACGCCTTGCAGGCACACTCTGTGGCGGATGCACCCCTAGAACAACGACTGTTGCTTGCCTATAACCAGCTCTCTAGCTACCCCGAAGTGATTACTACCCTTAAACAGTTGCGTGAGGCTGGTATTGCTACGGCCATTCTATCTAACGGGTCACCCGACATGTTGCAGGCTGCAGTGGCACATGCAGGGTTAAGTGACTTGATTGATCAGGTGATTTCTGTTGATAGCCTGTCTATTTACAAGCCTGATCCTCGTGTCTATCAGTTGGCTGTGGATGGTTTTGGTGTGACTAAAAAGCACATTTTGTTTCATTCAAGCAATGCTTGGGATGTTGCGGGTGCAGTGAATTTTGGTTTTCATGTGGCTTGGATTAACCGTTTTTCACAGCCTCCAGAATCTTTATCCAAATCGCCAGACCTAGAAGTTAAAGATTTAGCACAGGTTATTGCGGCTTTAACTATTTAAGCCGCCTTCAAAGATTATAGTGTGCTTCAAAGAAACCAAATTCAGCATCAGAAACTTTTGCGATGAGCTATTGGGTTGTTGCCGAATTGGCGTCGGAACGCTCTACTTAGGGCTTCGCTAGAACCATAGCTGTAGCGGGTAGCGATGGTCTGTATGCGATCACCCCGTTCTATATCCTGGCATGCCAGAATCATGCGCCAGTGACGAAGGTAAGATTGCACCGTTTGCCCTACCCGTTGGTTGAATAACTCAGTGAAGCGGCTCAGTGATAAGCCAGCGATTTGTGCAAGGTCTTCATTGTTCCAGCGTTTCCCTGGCGCTTCGTGCATGGATACGATCGCTCGGCTTAGTCTGCTATCGGCCAATCCATTGAGTAGTCCAGGGGCTGTAGATCCTAGTTCTATTTGCTGACGTAGGATACGAATCATTAGTACTTCACCCAGGCGATTAAGTACACCACCAACCCCACATCGCTGTGCTTCAGCTTCAGTTTTAAGCAGGTGTACCAGCATGGATAGGTCTGAGTTACGATCGATATTTATCTCAATTAAATGGGGGAGTGTGGCAAATAGAGGGTTTTCACGGCCACCCCAATCCGTACGGGCACTGAACATTATGCATTCATCCACCGAGCTTTGCTTTGGTAAAAAACTAAGAGGCGCCAACAATATTTTTGTAGGTTCCCCAGTGTTTCTATGTTGCATTACAATGAGGTTAGCCTGCTCATCTTGTTGAGGCGTCACTTTTAAGGAAAAGCGGTAAATGAGAGCTGAAAGTCGGTCGAATTCTGACATATCGGTGCTTTAGTCAATTAAATCGTATTTAAATGATAATAATATCAGTTATAGTAAGGTTAAAACACACTGAAGAGAAAATATCATGCTGCTACCACGCCAGAAAACCCCGAGCCTTAACCTAGAAACCCTTGATCATGGGCCATTTAACCTATCTACAGACAACACGGAACGTGGTGTTGTTATCTGTTTTTACAGAGGCTTACATTGCCCTATTTGTGCAAAGCAGCTGAAGGATTTTCAGAAACATGTAGCAGAGTTTGCTAAAAGAGGCGTGAGTTGCATCGCCGTTAACTGCGATGGCGAAGATCGCACCCGACAAATGGCAGACAAAGTAGGAGCAGATAACCTTCGCTTTGGTTATGGCTTAAGCCTTGCTAAGGCCCGAGAGTGGGGGCTTTATATTTCTACCACTAGAGGAAAAACCTCAATCGGGATTGAAGAACCGGCCTTGTTTTCAGAACCAGGGCTATTTCTAGTGAGCCCAGATCAGTCACTTTATTATGGGTCGGTACAGACCATGCCTTTTGCTAGGCCACATTTTTCTGAGTTACTAGGTGCTGTGGATTATGCCATCGCCAATGATTACCCAGCGCGAGGTGAATACGTAGGTGAAGTTTAGGTGTATGGGGATAATGGTATATAGATACAGGAGAAATTAGCATGTCTAAAGGTTATCTAATCGCTTTGGTGAAAATGACTAATGCCGAAAACTTTACGGGCCATTATGGCGCCAAGGTTGCAGAGGTGCTTGCTCAGTTTGACGGCACATTTTTGGTGAAAACACCAAACTCAAGCCATCATGAAGGGCGCCAATTTGACCGTCATGTGATTGTAGAGTTTCCAAGCTTAGAACAAGCAACCAAAGCGATAGAAAGCCCTGAGTATAAGGCGATTCAGCCGCATAGGGTAAACAATAGTGATGTCGAATATAGCACGTTTATGTTAGTACCAGGTGTGTAATAAACTCCATAATAGCGCTCACGGCACCGCCATTGAGAATAACAATTGAGACCAACAATGCCACACGGGGAATCACTATTGCCTAATTTTTGGAAGTGCTATAAACAAGTGTGGCAAACGCCTAGCCTTAGGCAGCCAGTGCTGCTTATAGCCACCTTGGTAGGTTTCACAGTGTCTCTTAGCCACCACTTTTTAGATGGTGTGTTAGAAGAATTAACTTGGCTTTTTATCCACATGGCCATGCCAACCATGGTGTTCTTTGGCAGTGCTATGGCTAGTAAACACGGCAGAATAGATCGCCAGCTGATCATCCAGGGAATACTTACGGTGGTAGCGGTCACTAGCTTATTTAGTGTGATTAACCAGTGGCTGCACTTACCAGAGCCATTGCGCTGGTTACTGAATTTCCTCACACCAACATTGGTGTCTAGTATTGGTGCAGCATCGGGTCTAGCTGCGGCTACACCAGGCAAAAAAATCTAAATTTGGTGGCTTGTGGTAGTCCTGTAGAATGGGTGTTTAAGAAGCTACGGTTGCCCCTCCACCTCAATATGTCGTTCCCAAAAGCCAGATTGGCCCAATTCATATAGCTGCCAAAAATTCTACAAAAAATGTGTTTTCAGACACACAATAAATTATTTTCATGTGTCATACGGTTGTCATATTCTACTCCTACAATGGCCCTATCTTAAATGATATCCAAAACCTTAGGAATAACTATGAAAGCCAAGAAGTTTTTAACTGCTGTAACGTTGGTTGCTAGTACCCTCTCAATTACTGTGCACGCATCTGATTTGTTAGACCCAAATTTGCCTACATACACTAGGGTGAGTGGTGTATCTGGCAACTTTTCCTCAGTAGGTTCCGATACGCTTGCAAACTTGATGACCCTTTGGGCAGAGGAATTTAAGCGTAATTATCCCAATGTAAATATTCAGATTCAGGCAGCAGGCTCTTCTACGGCGCCACCGGCGTTGACAGAGGGGACTTCTAATTTGGCCCCTATGAGCCGCATGATGAAGGACAATGAGCTACAAGCTTTTGAAGCTAGATACGGTTATAAGCCCACTCCTGTGCCAGTTGCTATAGATGCATTGGCAGTATTTGTTAACAAAGACAACCCAGTGAAAGGTATGCTGATTGCAGATGTAGACGCAATTTTCTCTGCTACACGCAAGTGTGGTGGTGACGCAGACATTACTAAGTGGGGCCAGGTAGGTGTAACAGGTGCATTAGGTGGTCAGGACATTCAGATATATGGCCGTAACTCTGTATCTGGCACCTACGGTTACTTTAAAAAAAAGGCGCTGTGCAAAGGCGATTTCAAAAACTCTGTTAACGAGCAGCCAGGTTCGGCGTCTGTGGTACAGTCTGTAGCGACGTCTTTAAACGGTATTGGATACTCAGGCATAGGTTACACAACCTCGTCAGTACGTGCCATACCGTTATCTAAGAAAGGCACTGATTACATCTCAGCAACGCCTGCCAATGCCGTTAATGGTACATACCCGCTATCTCGCTTTTTATACGTTTACATCAATAAGGCACCTAATAAGGGACTTGCTCCACTAGAACGTGAGTTTGTGAAATTAGTAATGTCCAAAGTCGGTCAGGAAGTTGTAGTGAAAGATGGCTATATCCCACTTCCTCTTGCGGTAGTTGAGAAATATCTTAAAACACTAGATTTGCAGTAATGATTACGCTGGCTACTTAAGTTGGTTTGCTAAGGCCCTGGTCATTATTGAACAGGGCTTTTTCTATTTTTTACACAAAGCTATTTATCGATATGTGACCGGCTTGTCATATTCCTGTCATATAACCCCATTAGACTTGCTGCTATGAAATATAAAACACCTATAATTGCTCCAGAATTGGACTTCAATACCCCAGCTTTGCGACGCAACCGTAAATTCAGGGCCATAAAAGACCGCCTTACCACCCTGTTTGTTGGCATTGGTGGTATGAGCGTCATTGTGGCTATTTTGTTGATTTTTGTGTACCTGACCTATGAGGTGGTACCACTATTTAAGGGGGCGAGTATTACCCCATGGAGTGAACAGAGTAGCACTTATGAGGTGGGCTCAGATGTGCTCAGCCTTCACTTAAGTGTGGAAGAACAAAACGAAGTAGCTTTCAAGCTTTCAAATAACGGTGATGTACACTTTTTTGCAGCTAAAGATGGGCAGGTGTTGGTTAAGGATCAGCTTAATTTTGGTCAGCCAGAAAAAATAAGTGCTTTCGCATTAGAAAATAATGTCAGCCGCTTATTTGCCATAGCCGGTGACCAGGGCAATATCCTTGTATCCAAGCCAGAATACGACATAACTTATCCAGACGATCAGCGCCTAATCACTCCACTGTTAGTATTTCCCTATGGAGCCGAAGCTTTGGCGCTACCGGTTAATTTTGGTGAGGCCAAAGAGCTAGCGATTAGAGATAGCGAAGAGGCTCTGATCATAGTGGCAGCTAATGCTAATCATCAGTTGTCGTTGATTCGGTTAAACAAAGAACAAAATTTCATGAGTGAAACGGTGGAGCTTAGTGCTGAAACTTATGAGTTACCCACCTTGAGTTCAATGCCCTTCAAGCTTTTGATCTCACCTGATCAGCGTTGGTTGATGGCCATAGATCGAGCTGCTAATTTGAGCATTTTGGATCTACGAAATGTGGATAGCCCCAGGTTACATGCGGTGCACAAGCTGTCAAATTATGAATTAAGTGACGCTCAGTTACTTCTGGGTGGGTCCACTTTAACAGTGGCAGACGTGAACGGCGTTATAAGTCAATGGTTTATGGTACGAGACGAAGATAACCATTGGACACTGACCCATATACGCAATTTTGATCAACAAGAGGGTTCTCAGGTTCTGGCCATGGAGCATCGCCGCCGAGGTTTTACCACTGGCGATGCTGAGGGTAACGTTGCTTTTTTCAGCGCCACTGCAGGTGTTCACGTGCACAGTGAAAGACTCACCAAAACCCCCATTCGCTTTATTGCAATGTCGCCTCGTGCAAACGCTATGTTGGTAGAAAATGATGTAGGTCAATTGAGTTTTTGGCAGGTAGATAATAAGCACCCAGACACCTCCTGGACAGCTTTATGGAATAAAATTTGGTATGAAGGGTACGAAAACCCTGAATATATTTGGCAATCCTCCTCTGCATCTAATGATTTTGAACCAAAGTATAGTTTGATGCCGTTAGCTTTTGGTACGCTAAAGTCAGCTTTTTATGCGATGTTAATGGCCACCCCGCTGGCTATTTGTGGTGCGATCTACACGGCCTACTTTATGGCACCAGTAATGCGCCGTAAGGTGAAACCGCTAATCGAATTAATGGAAGCCTTACCGACAGTTATTTTAGGATTCTTGGCTGGTTTGTGGTTGGCCCCGTTTATAGAGACTAATTTAGCTAGTGTGTTTACCTTACTCGTAGTTGTGCCCTTTGGCACCTTAATATTTGCCTACCTTTTTGCACAGGTTCCCAAAGACTCTTGGTGGCAATTACCAGACGGCTGGGATGTGGTGATAATTATCCCAGTAGTGCTTGGCTTAGCTTGGTTATCTATGCCCCTAAGCGATGGCATAGAAGCCAGTCTGTTTGGCGGTAATATGCGCCAGTGGGTGAGTGAGGATTTAGGTATTAATTATGATCAGCGTAACGCTTTGGTGGTAGGTATTGCCATGGGATTTGCGGTTATCCCTACTATTTTCTCCATTACTGAAGATGCCATTTTTAGTGTGCCCAAACATCTAAGCCAAGGCAGCCTGGCCCTGGGAGCTACACCTTGGCAAACCTTGACCCGTGTGGTTATACCCACTGCCAGCCCTGGTATTTTTTCTGCGGTAATGATTGGTATGGGACGTGCTGTGGGTGAAACTATGATCGTGCTGATGGCTACAGGTAATACGCCTATTATGGACATGAATATATTTGAGGGCATGCGCACGCTGGCGGCTAATATTGCGGTAGAGATGCCAGAGTCAGAAGTAGGGGGGTCGCATTTTCGCATATTGTTCCTAGCCGCTTTGGTGCTATTTGCTTTTACCTTTATTGTTAATACGTTAGCTGAAGTGATTCGCCAACGTTTACGTCAAAAGTACGGTTCACTGTAAGAGTTACGAATGATGAGAATTGGTTTAAAACAATGGTTTTCCAGTGGTCTACCTTGGATCTGGCTCAACGGCGCGGCAGTGTCTATCAACATAATCATGGTAGTGGGCGTGTTGGCATTGATCGCAGTGCGTGGTTTAGGGCATTTCTGGCCTGCACCTATATTACAGGCGCAAGTGCAAGTTCAACAGCAATCTACTCGCTTGATTGGTAGCATTGTTGATGATGAATTAGTGAGTGCTGAACAACTTCGTGGTTCGGGCGTTATTCTTCCTACTAGCCAAGAAAGTGCCAAGCGTTTACTCATTAAAACGGGTAACAGAGACGTCACTAGGGCTGATTTTTTGTGGGTTCTAGAACAGGACTTAACGAGCATCATCTACCCTCAAGAAATGATGACCTTAGAGCGGCGCGAATGGGGTAATTTCTACGGTAGGCTGGTAGCGCTAAAAGAAGCGGGCTCTGTAATTGTTGACCGAGATAACTATGTTGATGAGGACTTGTGGCAGTTATTTTTAAAGCGGGTAGAGAGAAGTCTAATTATTTATGATGACATTCAAAGCATTGAAAAAGGCGCTATTGGAGAAATCAACTATGGCATGGAACGGTTGCGGCTGCAGCGGCGTGGCTTTGAACTTAAAAGCCAGCTAACGCCTATTTTACAAGCAGAACTGGATGCCAAACGTCGCGAATTAGATCAACGCTATGCTGGTCTGCAGCAACAATTGATCGATCTTTACGAAACTCTTGAACGGGACAGCGTGATTGCAGAGACAATGACTGGCACCCAGGTAGAGATTAACCTATCAAAAGTAGTCCGCGCATATCGCCCTAATGCGATGACCAGCATAGAGAAAATTGCCTTTTATATGTCAAAAGTGTGGGAATTTGTAAGTACAGAACCACGTGAAGCCAACACCGAAGGTGGTGTGTATCCGGCTATTTTTGGCACTGTGCTGATGGTGCTGTTGATGTCCGTTATGGTAACGCCTATTGGTGTGGTAGCGGCAGTTTACTTGCGCGAATATGCTAGACAAGGTCTGGTGACCCGTATTATTCGTATAGCGGTTAATAATCTAGCAGGAGTGCCTTCTATTGTTTATGGAGTATTTGGCCTGGGTTTCTTTATTTACTTTTTGGGTGGAAACATTGACCAATTATTTTTCCCAGAAGCGGCCCCGGCGCCAACTTTTGGTACGCCAGGTTTGCTGTGGGCATCGTTAACCCTAGCATTATTAACCGTTCCAGTGGTTATTGTAGCTACCGAAGAGGGCTTGTCACGCATTCCTCGGGCAGTGCGTGAGGGCAGTCTAGCGTTAGGAGCAACCAAAGCCGAAACTCTGTGGCGAGTGGTATTGCCGATGGCCAGCCCAGCGATTATGACGGGAGTTATTTTGGCAGTGGCACGGGCAGCTGGTGAAGTAGCGCCTTTGATGCTGGTGGGTGTAGTTAAGTTGGCGCCATCCCTGCCGTTAGATGGCAACTACCCATTTTTGCACTTGGACCAAAAATTCATGCATCTAGGCTTCCATATTTACGACGTTGGTTTTCAAAGTCCAAATGTAGAAGCGGCGCGGCCTTTGGTTTACGCAACGGCCTTTTTACTGGTGCTGGTTATTGCCCTTTTAAACTTGTCTGCTGTTGCTATTCGTAACCGTTTACGAGAGAAATATAAGGCATTAGAGAGTTAATCAATGAGAGCAAATATGATGGAAGTAGAGCGCAAAACCAATTTTAGTCTTGCCATTAATGCGCCTCAAGGCCTAAGTATGGAGCAGGAGCGAATTGCTGTAGAAGTGAATGGGTTGAATTTGTATTATGGTGACAAGCCAGCCTTAAACAGTGTCACGATGCAGATTCCCCGTAACCGAGTAACCGCATTTATTGGCCCTAGCGGTTGTGGCAAATCAACTTTACTGCGGTGCTTTAATCGAATGAACGACCTGGTCGATTCATGTAATATTGACGGCGAAATTACCCTTGATAAGCAAAATATTTATGCTAAGGGTGTGGACGTAGCAGAACTGCGCCGCAGGGTTGGTATGGTGTTTCAAAAGCCTAACCCTTTCCCTAAAAGTATTTTTGAAAATGTAGCTTATGGGTTACGTATTCAGGGAATCAAAAAAAAGCGGTTGATTAATGAAACCGTAGAATGGGCGCTTAAATCGGCTGCTTTATGGGATGAAGTTAAAGACCGCCTGCACGAAAGTGCTTTGGGGATGTCTGGCGGTCAGCAACAAAGGCTTGTGATTGCTCGTACTATTGCAGTGAAACCAGAAATTCTTTTATTGGATGAGCCCGCATCCTCGTTGGACCCTATCTCAACCTTAAAAATTGAAGAGCTGATCCATGAACTGAAGAAGGATTTTACCATCGTTATAGTGACGCATAATATGCAACAGGCAGCTAGAGTGTCGGACTATACAGCGTTCATGTATATGGGTGATTTAATTGAGTTTGGTACCACCGACCAATTATTTACTAACCCTGTACAAAAGCAAACAGAAGATTATATTACTGGCCGTTACGGTTAACAAAAATTACGGACTCTCAGATGAATATTACAAATAAAGATGGACATGTAGGCCATATATCTCAACAATTTAATGCTGAACTGGATGAGATTCGTACTCACCTAATGGCCATGGGTGGGATGATAGAGCAGCAGCTAAAAGATGCTATGGTTGGTTTAAAAACGGGTGACACTGCTCTGCTACAAACAGCAATTAAGGCCGATGACCAGATCAATACATTGGAAATGCACTTAGATGACCAATGCGCCCGTATTATTGCAAGGCGTCAGCCTGCGGCCAGTGACTTACGTTTAGTGATTGCCATCAGCAAAGCAGTGACTGACTTAGAGCGAATGGGTGATGAAATATGCCGTATTGCTAATAGTGCTAATAAGTTAATTGCAGACTTTCCAGGCGAAGGATACCTACAGGTGCGACATATTGGCGATTTAGTTGCCACCATGGTGAGCGATTCATTAACAGCGTTCGCCCGCTATGATGCAGGCCTAGCCTATCATGTGGCCAAGCGTGATGATGAAGTAGATAAAGAGTACAAGTTTGCTATGCGAGCACTGGTCACGCAAATGATGGAAGAGCCTGGGACCATACAGCAATGTATGCATATAATCTGGATGTTACGCAGTTTAGAACGTGTAGGTGACCATGCCCAAAATGTAGCACAGCATCTAATCTACCTGGTCAAGGGGATTAATGTGAGCCATAGTTCTGTTGCTCAGATGCATGCAACCTTAGACCTGAACAATTAAAGAAAGTGGTCCATTACGTGGGGCAATATCTATTTGGCACAATAACTGTATGTTAACGAACTATAGAAGACCAAAATGACGCAAAATAAAATATTGATCGTTGAGGACGAAGAAGATATCCGCGAGATACTGCGCTTTGTATTGGAGAAGGCTGGTTTTATATGTTTTGAGTCTGATAACATCAAAGATGCATACATCAAAATTATTGACCTTCAACCTGATTTGATTTTGTTGGACTGGATGTTGCCCATGGGCAGTGGTATTGAGCTTACACGGCGCCTAAAAGGTGATGAGTTAACTGCTAAGTTACCAATTATTATGCTTACCGCAAGGGAAGAAGAATCTGATAAAGTGCTTGGCTTAGATTCAGGTGCAGACGACTTTATCACCAAACCCTTTTCCCCACGGGAGCTGGTAGCACGCCTTAAGTCGGTTATGCGCCGCACAGGGGTAGTGGCAGATCAGACTAAAATACAAGTGGGAGAATTAACCCTAGACCCAGCTTCACAAAGGGTCATCATTAAAGGCCAACCCATCGTTATTGGCCCATCTGAAATACGTTTGCTGACTTTCTTTATGACCCATCCAGAGCGGGTGTATAGCCGCGGGCAGTTGATCGACTATGTTTGGGGTAGAAATGTGTATATCGACGAGCGTACTGTGGATGTGCATATTCGTAGGCTGCGAAAGGCTTTAGGTACCCAGCATGCGCCGCTGGTCCAAACGGTACGTGGTTCAGGGTATCGTTTTTCTACCAAACTAGACGAAGTAGGCTAGAGTGCCTTGGGCTTATGTTTCCGTCTCTTTGGGCGCTATTCTGGGTGCAACATTATGGTCAGTAGGATGGGCCGTTGCCAGTGGCCTAACGGCTATTTTGCTTTATCACTCACGCAATTTATATCTCCTTGATAGGTGGCTAAATAGCGATGACAGCCAAGCCGAACTGCCCGAGGCGCAAGGTGTTTGGGGTAGAGTATTTGATCGTATTGCACAGCTGCAGGTTAAACACTTTAAGTCTGAGCAAGAACTAACCGCCTCTATTCTTCGTATTCAAAAGTCGGCTAATGCCCTGCGAGAAGGCGTGGTGACGATTGATGCCAGTGGTGCACTGGAATGGTGGAATATATCGGCGCGAAAAATGCTTGGGCTGAACAAGAAACAAGACCGTGGTGCTCCTTTACTTCACTTGCTGCGCGAGCCTAATTTTTTTGCCTATTACCAGCAAGCCGATTTTAGACAACCCATTGCTGTGCGCTCGCCAGTCAATCCTGATCAGCTATTAGAGATCGCTATTACTGAGTTTGCTAAAGGTGACAATCTGTTGATTATAAGAGATATTACCGACAGTCAAAACTTGGAAAACATGCGCCGAGATTTTATTAGTAATGTGTCTCATGAATTACGCACACCGTTAACAGCCATTCAGGGCTACTTGGAAATTTTCCAACTGCACCACCCTGAACTAGACATTCATATCCAAAAGTATCATGTGCGTATGTTAGCGCAAACGCACCGCATGACTAATTTAGTACAGGATTTGTTGGTCCTATCGCGTTTGGAAGACACTATAAATGTGTCTGACGTAGCCTATAACGACATAGAGTCACTTCTTAAACAGGTGCTTGATGAGGGCCAAATCTTTGCCCAAAAGCTCAACAAAAAACTCACGATAACGACACATGTTGAAAGTGAAAAAAGTGTGATTGGAGTTAAGGTGGAGATCCTTACTGCATTGACTAATTTGGTAGCCAATGCAGTTAAATATACCCAAAGTGGCGGCCATATAGACATCACATGGCACGAAACTGATGATGGGCTATGTTACACGGTGACAGACAATGGTATTGGTATTGGCCAAGAGCATTTGTCGCGCCTAACAGAGAGTTTCTATCGAGTTGACCCCAGCCGCTCTAGTGCCAGTGGTGGCACGGGTTTGGGGTTGGCTATCGTTAAGCGTATCATGCTGCGTCACAACGGCAGCTTAAAGATCTTATCAAAACAAAATCAGGGCAGTCGTTTTATCTGTGTTTTCCCTCACCAGAGTATGTGGTGAGGCTATCAGCAACACTTACATCTAACTTGGCTTCATAGCTATTGCAATGGCCTACCGTAGGGCACAATGCTCATCGATGGATACAGACCCAGTTATATCAGTACAGAAAAAGATAATGTAAGCACTTCTTTGGTTGTTGTTTTTTCCCCGCCTTGCGCTAACTGCAACATGGCGCAGTGCATCTGCGTGTCAATATAGGTTGCTACCAATTTTGGGGGTATATCAGCGGTGAATTCACCTTTTATTTTTGAGCGCAAAACCCAATGGTATAAAGCATCTAGCACCCCTTCATGAATGTGGCTTATTGCTTCTTGCGTGCCGGCGCCCATATATGAGTGCGACTGACGCATTTTGGCCATAAGGCATCCTTTAGGCGCTTGCTCATCATTATGTTCCATAGTGATGGAAGAGACGATGTTACCAAGGGTCTCCCTAAACGGTGTATCTGCTTTTAATGCGTCAAATAAAGGTGCCAATATCTTTGTTTGATAGCTGTGCAGGGCAGCTACCATTAAGCCATCTTCATTAGTAAATTCACGGTAAAGGCCAGGTTTAGAAACATTAGCTTTTTTACAAATTTCATTTACTGAGACATTATCAACGCCGTCATGCCAGTAGGCGTGCATAGCTACATCCAATACATGATCACGATTGAAGGTCTGGGGGCGGCCTCTTGCAGCATTTGAGTTATTAGTATTCATTTAATTAGTACGGCTTGGTATTTTAATTTGACAGGCATTAAATCAATGCTTAATATACCGACTAGTACGTAATTAATCCATCGCAAAGGAAATTGATATGCCACAAACTGTACTTTTAACGGGAGTGTCTGGTTACATTGGGCTGCACATTGCCCAGCAACTTTTAACTGCAGGCTTTGCCGTTAGAGGCTCTGTGCGTAGTAAGAACAAAGAAAAAGAGGTTCGTGATACATTGGCTGCAACTGATGTAGATATAAGCCAATTTAGTATTGTTGAGTTAAACCTTGCCCATGATGCTGGCTGGGATGAAGCAGTACAAGGATGTGATTATGTGATGCACGTGGCCTCCCCCTTTGTCATTGCCAACCCTAAATCTGACGATGAAATGATCATTCCGGCGGTGGAGGGCACCTTACGTGCGTTAAGAGCAGCCCAAAAAGCAGGGGTAAAACGGGTGGTCTTAACCAGCTCTGTTTTAGCAATGATGGGGAGTATGAAAACAGGTGTATTTGGCCCTCAAGATTGGACTGATATTAACGCAGCCAATATCAGCACATACACTAAAAGTAAAACTTTGGCAGAGAAGGCAGCTTGGGACTTTATAGCAGGCCAGGCAGGTGCAGATAAGATGGAAATGGTCAGTGTGCACCCAGGGGGCGTATTTGGCCCGCCACTGGGTAAAGTCATTACCGGCCAATCGATGGACATGTTGGATCAGATGCTACGTGGAAAAATGCCGCTGCTACCAAGCTTTGTGTTTCCATTGGTAGATGTGCGTGATGTGGCTACCTTACATGTTCAAGCAATGACCACACCTGATGCGCTAGGCAAACGAATTGTCGCTGCGCCTAGTAAGGGCAGTAGCTTTATAGAAGTGGCTCAAATTTTAAAAGATAACGGCTACAAGGGACCTAGCACACGAGTGGCACCAAACTTTCTACTGCGTTTTATGTCGCTATTCGATCGTGAAGCAAAGGGCATGTTGGGGCTTTTAGGTATGAACCTAAACGCCGACAATGCACACACTCGCACTTTGTTTAACTGGACCCCAAGGCCACTTAAAGAATCTGTGTTAGACAGCGCTGCTGCTGTGAAGGCCATTACGCGCTCGTAGATGGTAAGAATTTAGTCATTGGGGCTTGTGCTACTGCCAGATGCTCTCGTGTAGGAGTATAGTAATAATCTACTTTTAAGGTTGCAGGCGTTAAAGGATGCTCAATGCTCAATATGAACTTTGATGAAAAATTATTTATTAATACACACGGGCAACCATGGGTAGCTAGCCCTCATCCTGGGGTTTGGCGTAAACCTTTAGCCAGAGAAGATGCAGAAAGAGGCCACGCCACCAGCTTGGTTAAGTTTGAATCAGGGGCTAATTTTAAACAGCATGATCATCCTTTAGGTGAGGAAATTTTTGTTGTATCTGGCACCTTCTCTGACCACAGTGGCGACTACCATGCGGGTAGTTATCTTCGTAATCCAGAAGGGTTTCGTCACGCTCCTTTTAGTACCGGAGGCTGCGTATTGTTGGTAAAACTACACCAATTTCAACCTGGTGATCATGAACATATAGCTATTGATACAACAGAAAGAAGTTGGTTGCATGGCAGTGGCAATTTAATGGTGATGCCTTTGCATAGTTATCAAGGAGAATCTACAGCGTTAGTTATGTGGCCTAAAGGTGAGCGTTTTCAACGACATAAACACTTTGGTGGTGAAGAGATATTTGTAATAAGTGGGGAGTTAATTGATGAGTATGGCCGCTACCCACAGGGATCTTGGATTCGTAGTCCTCACCTGAGCGAGCACTTTCCTTACGTGGAGCAGGCCACAATAATATTAGTGAAGGTGGGCCACTTATAATCATGGTTGTGCGCTGGTTCACCTCACCTCACCTCACCCATCAGGCCTTACATGGCCCCACTAAAAAAAACACCTAGCGGCGTATCTTTGTGTAACGTTATTAGGTGTAACGTTTATTAGTAGGTCCGCGTAGATCGGGAGTAATAACAAACCTTTTATTAATGTATCGATCTATGCGTATGTAAGTTAACCAAAAGTTCACTAAAACCATACAATAACACCCCCATAAAATTGTTATAATGCCTGCCCTTACTTCAGCTTCTAATGCCTAAGCTTGGCCAATTAATGTTGGTCCATGCCACCTTAGTGTTAGTTACCATTGACACATAAAAATGACAAATCGGCCGATATTAGATAGTTCTAAAGTGCACTCTACAATTGGCACAGGCATTTTACAATATCATGCAGAAACGGTTAACAAGGTCATCGACGCGGTGGCCAACAATCAAGCGGTGGTTGTAGGCATGTCCCTTAATCCTTCAGTAAAGAAAGCTCGCCGGTTACCAGAAGAACAGGGGTTTAAGGTAACCTATTTAGAGTTTGGAGGTTATGGCAGTATGTAGCGCGAACGGTTAGCCATTAAAATGTGGAGCGGCTGGCCAACCTACCCCCAGGTTTTTGTGAACGGCACGCTAGTAGGTGGAGCCAGTGATTTACAAAAGCTGATTAGGGCTAATGAACTTAACAACCTACGTTAAA
>JBLHQO010000009.1:0-25246 GCA_047625285.1 Oceanospirillaceae bacterium | reverse complement strand
CGCTATTAGCTCCACCTTCCACTTCTACACTGATGAACTTAGTCGCTCCTTCGCCGTCCCTTACAATAGCGTGGGCTAGCTGTTGCATGAGTTCAGTTAAGGCCTTGCTAAACTTAGCCACCAATTCGCTGTCTTCATCTAAACATAAGTCACTGGCGCCTGTGGCAATGAGGATACAGGAATCGTTAGTGGACATATCACCGTCTACGGTAATGCGGTTAAAGCTTTGATTAACGGCTTGATTTAATAGGTCTTGAGTCAAGGTGGGGGAACACCTCACATCGGTCGCAACAAACGCCAACATGGTCGCCATATTAGGCCGAATCATTCCCGATCCCTTGGAGATTCCGGTAAGGCTAATGGTCTGGCCAAAGTGTTCTATCTGCACGCTGGCCCCTTTGGGGCGTGTATCCGTGGTTAATATACCCCAAGCTGCATCTTGCCAGCCGTTAACATCTAACTTGCTAATCGCTTTGGGCAAGCTTGTTACTATTTTTTCTATAGGGAGTTTTTCACCAATCACTCCAGTTGAAAACGGCAGTATTTGAGAACTGTTTAAATTTAGCGCTTTAGCCAGCTCATTACACGATGTGAGAGCATCGGCATCACCTGCTGCGCCCGTGCCGGCGTTAGCGTTGCCAGTATTGATCACCAAAGCCAACGGACTGTCATCTTGCAAATGGCGTCGACATAGGTGAACCGGTGCCGCACAAAAGGCATTGGTTGTAAAAACCCCAGCCATGCTGGACCCGGCTTGGGCTTGCATTACCACTAGGTCATTGCGACCTGGCGTTTTAATAGAGGCGTCGGTGGTGCCCAATTGAAAACCTGAAATTGGGTAATACTGTACCTTCGCTAACGGTCCAACTGCCATAACTGTGCCCTTGCCTTTGTGCTTCGTTTATTATCTGTGGCTAGCTAAGTTTACCATGACACTGCTTGTATTTTTTACCCGAACCACACGGGCAAGGTTCATTACGACCTGTCTTGATTGAAGGTGTCGCTGGATTTCTTGGAGTTGCCTCACTTTGCTGCTGAGCTTCGGTGAGAGCTTGTGCTTGTTCATGCCGAAACTGCATCGCCGCTTGAGCCTGTTCGCGTTTTTGACGCTCTTCTGCTTCAACTTCCTCTGGTGACCTCACTTGCACGTGACTCAAGATACGAATAACGTCTTCTTTAATCGCAAAAAGTAGCTGTTGAAAAAGATCAAAAGACTCGCGCTTGTATTCTTGCTTAGGGTTCTTTTGTGCATAGCCACGTAGGTGAATACCCTGGCGTAACATGTCCATGGTAGCTAGGTGTTCTTTCCAGCGAGAGTCAATGACCTGCAGCATCACCTGCTTTTCAAAACCACGGATAGTGTCCGCACCAACCACCTCGGTTTTGGCCTGATAACTCTCACTCAATTTAGTTTGAATTTGCGTACGCAAACCATCTTCTTCAAGGCGGTCATCACCATCTAGCCATTCTTGGACGGGCAAAGCCATTCCAAACTGCTTTTCAAGTTCCGCTTCTAGGCCGCTCACATCCCATTGTTCTGCAAGACTTTGTGGGGCGATAAAGCGATCAATTGCACTGTCTACTACTTCAGCACGAACATTGGTGATCACGTCAGCAATATCATCCGTAGACATCAATTCGTTACGTTGATCATAAACTACGGTGCGCTGATCGTTGGCCACGTCATCATATTCAAGCAGTTGTTTACGCATGTCAAAGTTACGACCTTCAACTTTACGCTGTGACTTTTCAATGGCATTAGACACCATGCGGTGTTCGATGGCTTCGCCTTTTTCCATGCCTAATTTTTGCATTAAGCCTTTAATACGCTCTGGTGCAAAAATACGTAATAAATTATCTTCTAACGATAAGAAGAAACGTGATGAGCCTGGGTCACCTTGACGGCCCGCTCGGCCGCGTAGTTGATTGTCGATGCGGCGAGACTCGTGGCGCTCGGTACCGATAATATGCAGCCCGCCGGCGGCTAATACTAAATCGTGACGTATTTTCCAGTCTGCTTTGGCTGCTTGCTTTTCTGCTTCGGTGACATTTTCACCTAACGCTGCTAGCTCTACTTCTAACTTACCACCCAAACCGATATCGGTGCCACGACCCGCCATGTTGGTGGCGATAGTGACTGCACAAGGGCGGCCAGCTTCAGCAATAATACTCGCTTCGCGCTCATGGTGCTTCGCGTTAAGCACATTGTGGGTAACGTCAGCTTTGGTTAACGCTTGAGACACCATTTCTGACATTTCAATTGACGCGGTACCCACTAGAACTGGGCGCTGTTCTTTTACGCAGCCGCGAATTTCTTCAATAATAGCGTCAAATTTTTCTGCCATTGTCAGATAGACAAGGTCATTCATGTCTTTACGTTTGACATCAACATTGGTAGGAATCACCAACACGTCCAAGTCGTATATCTGATGTAGCTCAAATGCTTCAGTATCCGCAGTACCAGTCATACCCGCAAGCTTGTCATACAGCCGGAAGTAGTTCTGAAAGGTAGTAGAAGCCATCGTTTGGCTTTCTTTTTGAATGGTTACGCCTTCTTTAGCTTCAATGGCCTGGTGAATACCTTCAGACCAACGACGGCCAGGCATGGTACGGCCAGTATGTTCATCAACAATAACAATTTGGTCATCTTGAACGATGTAATCCACATTAAGAGAGAATACAACGTGGGCTTTAAGCCCGGCATGTACATGATGTAATAGCGTTAGATTGGCAGCAGCGTAAAGGCTTTCACCCGCTGCCAGTAATTCGGCTTCAACCAACAACTCTTCAACAAACTGGTGGCCTGCTTCCGTGAGTTCAATGGTCTTGTGAGACTCATCGTAAATGTAATGGCCAGTGGGCTCTGCGTCGCCTTCTACTTTAGGTTGAATGTCAAGTCGAGGCACCAAAGTATTGATGGCGAGGTACATTTGAGTATTATCTTCAACGGGCCCAGAAATAATCAAGGGTGTACGAGCTTCGTCGATGAGTATTGAGTCTACTTCGTCGACAATGGCATAATTAAGAGGACGCTGCACCTTATCTACAGCGCTAAATGCCATGTTGTCACGCAGGTAATCAAAGCCAAATTCGTTATTGGTACCGTAGGTGACATCACAGGCATAGGCGTCACGCTTGGTAGAACTGTCTTGGCCAGACAAGATGATGCCCACAGACAAACCAAGGCCTTCATATATAGGACGCATCCATTCAGCATCACGCTGGGCTAGGTAATCGTTCACAGTAACTACATGTACACCGTTAGAGGGAATAGCATTGAGGTACACTGCCAGTGTTGCGACTAAGGTTTTACCTTCGCCGGTACGCATTTCAGACACTTTTCCTTGGTGTAACGCGATACCTCCAATCATTTGTACGTCAAAGTGACGTAATCCCATCAATCGGACTGAGACCTCTCTACAGACTGCAAATGCTTCGGGCAATAATTTATCTAAACTTTCGCCGGCGTTAAAACGCTGGTTAAATTCAACGCGCTTAGCTGCAAGCTTAGCATCAGACAAAGGTTGTAAACTTATCTCTAAGTCGTTGATATTATTTACAATTCTATTAAATCGCTTCACTTCACGATCGTTTTTACTGCCAAAAAGTGATTTTAAAATTTGTACCATTGTCTTGTCTTTTTATATGCGCTGATGCGCTTGTTATGGATAAGTGAGACGTTTATATCTCTTCTATTACTATGGGGGCTTAGACCTATTTTCAAAGGCCTAAAACGTAAAAAAGCCGGAGCTCTTGGGGAACACCGGCTTTTTTGTTGTTGTCTATTAGGCTGCGGACGCAGCCGGGCTCATATAGGCAATAGGTGAATCTGCCTCATCGTCGAAGGTAACTACTTCCCACGCGTCTTCTTGAGCTAATAACTCACGCAACAACATGTGATTTAAACCATGACCAGACTTATGACCTTGGAATTTGCCAATTAAGCTACGGCCCAATAAGTACAAATCGCCTACCGCATCCAAAACCTTGTGCTTAACAAATTCGTCTTGATAACGTAGGCCGTCTTCATTAAGTACACGGTAATCATCTACCGCGATGGCGTTATCTAAACTGCCACCTAAAGCTAGATTTTTGGAACGAAGGTACTCGAAGTCTTTCATAAAACCAAAGGTACGTGCGCGACTCACTTCTTTTACATAAGAAGTGCTGGAAAAATCTAAATGGGTGGTGCAATTGCGACTTTCAAAAAGAGGATGATCAAAATCGATGGTAAAACCCACCTGAAAACCATTAAACGGTTCTAATGAGGCCTTTTTGTCATCTTGAGTAACACTGATGGGCTTTTTAATACGAATAAACTTTTTGGGTGCATTTTGTTCTTCCACACCAGCCGACTGTAACAAGAAGATAAATGGAGCAGCACTGCCGTCCATAATCGGAACTTCTTCACCACTTAGCTCGACGTAAGCATTATCGATACCAAGCCCTGCAAAGGCCGATAAAAGATGTTCGACAGTGCATACCCGTACACCATCTTGTACTAAGTTGGTAGACAACGTGGTGTCACCCACGTTATCGGCTGTGGCAGCAATAACCACCACGGGATCGAGATCTGTTCGGCAAAATACGATGCCTACATTAGCCAGTGCAGGCTTCAATGTTAGATAAACTTTTTTACCGGTATGGATACCAATACCGGTGGCTCTAATAATATTTTTTAATGTACGCTGTTTGACCATAATGTCCTAGACCCTACCCTCGGAATAGCCGAGTACTGTAGCACAAAAAACCCTGTCTCTGGGGAGATAAGTCCCCATTACAGGTAAAAAGCGCCAGCATCTAAGACCTAAGTCTTAATCAGCTTGGCGCCGCAAAAATGCAGGGATATCTAAATACCCAATATCGCCTTCGGAACTACTAGTGGCGTCCGTCGCAGAGTCGCTCATACGCGCCTCACCTACCAACGTATCTTTGATCGCTGGCAATTCCATTTGATCAACCGTAGAACGTCTCATAGTATTGTTGACCACAGCTTTCACAGTTGGTTCAATCTGTTGCCTATAATCGTGGCCTAAGCCAGTAGCAACAACTGTTACTTTTAGCTCATCAGACATTTCAGGATCAATCACCGTGCCAATGACCACGGTGGCATTGTCTGAAGCGAACTCTTCTATAGTATTACCTACTTCTGTGAATTCGCCCAAATTCAAGTCTAATCCGGCCGTAATATTGACCAAAATGCCTTTTGCACCTCGTAAATCAACATCTTCTAACAATGGACTACGTACCGCCGCTTCTGCAGCTTCACGGGCACGATCTTCACCTCGCGCTACACCAGTACCCATCATCGCCATACCCATCTCAGACATCACCGTGCGTACATCGGCAAAATCCACGTTAATCATACCTGGACGAGTAATAAGGTCAGAGATGCCTTGTACTGCACCTAAAAGAACATCGTTTGCGGTACTAAAAGCCGTTAGTAAACTGCAATTTTTTCCCAGCACAGCCAGCAGCTTTTCATTTGGAATAGTAATTAGCGAATCTACATGCTCCGCCAATTCCTTAAGGCCCTGTTCTGCGATAGCCATACGCTTACGGCCTTCGAATGGGAATGGCTTGGTCACAACCGCCACCGTTAATATACCCATTTCACGAGCCACTTCAGCGACGATAGGTGCAGCACCAGTACCTGTACCACCACCCATACCGGCAGTAATAAAGACCATATCGGCACCTTGCAAGATGCTTTGAATCTGAGCTCGGTCTTCGATAGCTGCTTCACGGCCAACATTAGGGTTAGCTCCAGCACCGAGGCCCTTAGTAATTTGTGCGCCTAGCTGAAGTACCGAACGAGCTTCCATGCCTCTAAGGGCCTGAGCATCGGTGTTGGCACAAATAAATTCAACACCATCTATCTCGCTAGACAGCATATGGGTTACAGCATTACCGCCACCACCACCTACACCAACAACTTTAATGATTGCACTTTGCGGCACGTTATCGACTAATTCGTACATCGCCTTACTCCTAGTCTAATTTATTGTTTTTCTGATGCCGAATCCTATCGCACATCAGACTTCACTACCGACATTCACCTGCGTGACTTATCGTTAAAAATTTGATTTTACCCAGGTTTTGGCCTTCAGCAGCCACTGCCCAGCATTGAACCCAAAAAACACCTGCCTAGGGGGCTCTATCTGGGTAGAAGGCCCTGCCTGTTGAGCGTAATTCAACAGCCCTACACAGGTAGAGTAAGTTGGATTATCCAACAGTCCACTAGGCCCTTTTGCCTTATGCGGCTTGGCTAGGCGTACTGGCATATGGAAAATTTCTTCCGCCAACTCCACCGCACCTTCCATCTGCGCCGTACCACCCGTTAACACCATGCCAGCGGCTATCAAGTCTTCGTAACCACTGCGCCTTAGCTCTGATTGCACTAAGGTGTATAATTCTTCATATCGCGGCTCTACCACTTCGGCTAAGGCTTGGCGGGACAAGTCTCTAGCGGGGCGATCACCCACGCTAGGCACCTTAATACTTTCCGACAAATCAGTTAACTGTGCCAAAGCACAAGCGTACCTTACTTTTACATCTTCAGCATGAACTGTTGGTGTGCGCAGCGCCATAGCAATATCGTTGGTCACTTGATCACCAGCAACAGGGATCACCGCCGTGTGGCGAATGGCACCGGCCGTGAAGACAGCCACATCGATGGTGCCACCACCCATGTCAACCAAACAAACACCCAATTCTTTTTCATCATCCGTAAGCACTGCATAACTGGACGCCAAGGCATTAAGCACAATGTCATCCAACACCAAGTCACAACGGCTCGCACATTTTTCTATATTTTGCGCTACGTTAAGAGCACAAGTCACAATATGCACTTTAGCCTCTAGCCTAACGCCTGCCATACCTAGAGGGTCTTGAATACCTTCTTGACCATCAATGACGTATTCTTGCGGCAAAATATGTAAAATCTTTTGATCAGACGGAATTGCCACCGCCCTAGCTGCCTCGATCACACGCTCTAAATCAAGTTCAGATACTTCGCCGGTCTGTATCGCTACAATACCGTGCGAGTTCATGCTGCTAATGTGATTGCCACCAATGCCTACGGTAACAGCATTGATTTTACAGTCGGCCATCAATTCGGCTTCTTCGATGGCTCGCTTTACCGACAACACGGTGGATTCAATATTGGCAACAATGCCCCGCTTTAAACCACGAGACTCTTGAGCACCAATTCCCACAACCTGTAATTGCCCATCGTCACCAAGTTCCGCCACCATAGCGACCACTTTCGAAGTGCCGATATCCAACCCAATTACCATGGGCTTTATTGCTGTGTCTACCACCCAAACCTTCCCTTACTTAAGCGCTGTGTAAACAGCCAAAACAAGCCACTTACAGATTGTATAATTATCCCACACTTTGCCTTCTAAGTGGTGGATTAATGGAGCGAATTAGCTTCAATTAAGCCTTTAAATAGTTATCGTTAGCTAGCCTCTTTCCACACCACTGATACCCCGTAAGGATAGCGGCCATCTATACGCTTTATGGCCATGGCTTTAGTGGCAAGATGACTGTGGTATATCTTCATCAAACGTTGTAACCGCGGTAAAACTTGCTCTCGCCCAAGCACTAAAACAATGCCGTTGTGCAGGTACAATTCAACCGCTCCTCGATGCGACATAGTCAGCTGATCAATTATCAGCTCATCCCGCCCGACCAACCAGCTCATTTGTCGATACAATTGACTCATATCCCATGCACTACCTTCAAGGCCTCCCAATACTGGTAATCGCTCAAAGCCCTCCACCTGGCTTGGTGCCACTAACACTAACTCGCCCTGGTGGTTAATGAAGCCACCATCTTGCCAGCGGGCCATGAAAATCTGTTCTGGCGCCTCAACCATTAACCTATTGGGCCAAACACGACTTACCTTGGCATCACTAACCCAAGGATGACGTTCCACCTCTTGTCGAATGCCTTGTAAGTCTGCTCCAAAAAACGAATCAGACAAATGGGCATTTAACTGGGCCTGCAATGCTACTTTTCCGGAAGCAGGGATATCAGTTTGTAAAATAATTTGCTGTAGCGGTCGTTGCAACCAAGGCTGAATAGCTTGCCAAGTCAGTACACCTGCAGTAACTAACACTAGCACCAATAGGAATTTTGCACCCCAACTCCAGCGGCCTGTTTGCGCGCTATCAGCCATCATCATTACGCAGCCGTAGCTCGAGCTAACGCTAAATTCAAAATAACGAGAGTTAATTGGGCAAAACTCAGTCCAGCTGCTTCGGCAGCCATTGGCACCAAGCTGTGACTAGTCATACCCGGTGTGGTGTTCACCTCCAACAACCAATTTCTACCCTGTTTATCACGCATAACATCGATGCGCCCCCAATCTCGGCAACCTAACACTTGAAACGCATAACGACACTCGTCTTGCATACCCTGCTGCTGCGCTTGCGTCATAGGATTGTCGAACAAATACCGCGTCTCATCGGAGTAATATTTCGCTTGTAGGTCATAAAAAGCGTTGTCTGTTTCTAATCGAATGGCGGGCAAAGAGAGATCATTGAGTATAGGAATCGTGTATTCATCACCGTCTATAAACTGCTCCGCCATCACTTCACGATCATATTCCGCTGCATCGCGATAGGCCCTCTCTAACGTGGCGGCAGAATCAACGATATTAATCCCTAGGCTTGACCCTTCGTGTACGGGCTTAACCACCAAAGGCAACCCAAGGCGTTTGGCAACCTCGGCCCAATTGCTCGCATCATTAAGAACTTCATAGGCCGGGGTACTCACCCCTTGCGCCAACCAAACCAATTTGGTCATGAGTTTATTCATGCCCAAACTAGATGATAAAACATCGCACCCGGTGTAAGGCACTCCCATAAACTCTAGCACGCCCTGTAGCGTTCCGTCCTCGCCACCACGGCCATGAAGAATGATAAATGCCGCACCCATATCAGCTTGCTGCAGCTGCGCCACCTGGTCTTGGCCATCCGCACCCAAGTCTAGTCCAAAGGCATTCACGCCAGCACTTTGTAAGTGGGCTAACACTTGCTTACCACTCATCAAAGAAATTTCACGTTCTGCCGAAGTGCCACCATAAATAACCGCAATTCGTGTATTTGGTATTGTGAGTAAGTGCGGCCAACTCTGGGATAGATTCATATTGATCATTCAGCTGCCTTCTTGTTGTATTTTGTCGAGCAGAGCTCGGGAGATTTGCCCAATGTCACCTGCACCTTGAGTTAACAAGAGGTCACCATCGTGCAGAATATTTTCTAGCACAGGTGCTACAGCGGCACCACGCTCCACGAAAATTGGGTCAACCTGCCCCCTCAGTCGAATACTGCGACACAGGCTTCGGCCATCGGCACCGTTAATAGGTTCTTCACCTGCTGGATAAATATCCAATAAAACCAATACGTCTACACGTGACAATACATCCACAAAGTCTTCATATAAGTCTCGGGTACGGGAATATCGATGCGGCTGGTACACCATCACTAAACGACGGCCAGGCCAACCCGCACGAATGGCGTCAATGGTTGCCGCCACTTCTCTAGGATGGTGTCCGTAGTCGTCCACCAAAGTTGCAGTGCCTTGCTGTGCGGGGTAATCCCCCAATACCTGAAAGCGACGCCCAACACCTGAAAACTCGTTTAAACCGGTAACAATATGTTCGTCTGCCACCTCTAAATCTGTAGCAACAGCGATGGCCGCTAAGGCATTTTGCACATTGTGCCTGCCTGGCATATTGAGGGCAATATCTAGGTTCTTGCGGCCTTGTCTGCTCACAGTGAACGAAGTGACCATGCCTTGTTGATGAAGGTTAATGGCTTTTACATCGGCGTTTTCGTCAAAACCATAGGTCATTAACGGTCGGCTCACTTGTGGTAATATTTCCCAAACCACCGGATCATCCACACACACTATGGCCAAGCCATAAAACGGCAGATTGTGCAAAAACTCTACAAAGGTTTTCTTTAACCGATTAAAATCACCTTCGTAGGTCTCCATATGATCTGCATCAATATTAGTAACAATGGAAGTTAGTGGTTGTAGGTGCAAAAAAGAAGCGTCACTTTCATCAGCTTCGGCCACCAAATACGCGCTAGCCCCTAGCTTCGCATTAGAACCAGAACTAGTTAGTTTTCCGCCAATAACAAACGTAGGGTCTAAGCCACCTGCAGCCAATATTGAAGCCACCAAGGAGGTGGTGGTGGTTTTCCCATGGGTACCTGCAACAGCAATGCCATGGCGATAACGCATCAATTCGGCCAACATTTGCGCCCTTTGTACCACCGGAGTACGATGCGCTCGTGCCGCCATTAGCTCTGGATTCTCTTCGGTCACAGCGGTAGACACTACCACTACGTGAGCACCACGGATATTGGCTTCTTGATGACCAATAAAAATCTGCGCTCCAAGGCTTGCCAACCTCTGTGTCACCGGACTCACTCTTATGTCAGAACCACTGATATCATACCCTTGGTTGAGTAACACCTCAGCAATACCACACATACCAACGCCGCCAATACCAACAAAGTGTATACGCTTAATACGCCGCATTTCCGGAATTGTATATTGATTTGGTGGGATAAATTTAACCACGGGCAATCTCCATGCAGTGTTGTGCTACATTGTAAGCGGCCTTTGGTGCAGCGCAGGTTAACGCCGCCTCAGCCATTTTATTTAGTGTTGATGGCTGACTTTGTAAAGCCTTAATCTGTTCACTAAGGTGTGCGGGTGTCAGCTGTGTTTGTGGCAATAAGACGGCCGCGCCAGCTTGCACTAAAACATTGGCATTGTTGGTTTGGTGATCATCTACGGCGTGAGGATATGGTACTAATATAGACGCCATACCAGCGCCTGCCAACTCACTTATGGTTAAGGCTCCTGCGCGACAAACCACCAGGTCGGCCCATGCGTAAGCCAGCCCCATGTCGTCAATATAGGCATCTACTTTGGCTGCAACCTTAGCTTTATCATATCCATCTAGAGTAATCAGGTGATGTTTTGGCCCCGTTTGATGCCATATTTGTGGCCGTTCGTTATTCAACAATAACGCCATTGCTTTGGGCACTACGTCATTAAGAACAAGCGCACCTAAGCTACCACCCACAATTAGTATTTTTAGTCCGCTGTGCCCTTGTTGACGTTCTGGTTCGTGATCTGGCTTATGAACCATGATATTAGATCGTAATGGGTTACCCACAGTGATGGCCTGCCCGTTGGAAAAACTGCAGGCAAACGCTTGTAAAGTCCTGCTGGCAAACGGGCGCAATAAACGATTTGTAAGCCCAGGAATTGCATTTTGTTCATGTAAGATGAGCGGCACCCCTAACAATTTTGCCGCCAAGCCTCCTGGGCCCGCGACAAAGCCGCCCATACCCAAAACACAGTGGGGGTTAAAGCGGCGGATCACTGTAATCGCCTGGTAGAAAGATTTCACTAACCGCCACGGCGCCAACAACAGCGATAGTTTTCCTTTACCCCTCAAACCCACCACATCAATACAATGTAACTTGAGCCCAGCTTCTGGTACCAAGCGTGCTTCAATACCTCTACCAGTACCCAACCATTCAACATGCCAGTTGTGCTGGTGCATCACTTCCGCTGTGGCCAAAGCTGGATAAACATGACCGCCTGTTCCAGCTGCCATAATTAGTATACGTTTTGCATGGATTGGTGGATTAGACTGAGTCATAGCGCCGGCCTTGATTTTCATCTTCATCGTCAAACCACTGGTCAACATCGTCAAGCCCTGGTGTAGCACCTTCGCCTTGGACATCTAACGACCTATAAGGCGGCTGTTCGTGGATCGAGGTCATGTTTGGTGAGTTAGTGTAATCAGCATAAGACAGGTTATTTTCCAGCGAAATACGTAACAAAATACCCAAACTACCAGCGCAGGCCAACATACTACTACCACCATAACTCACAAACGGCAGGGTTAGCCCTTTGGTTGGCAAGAGCCCTAGATTCACCCCTATATTAATCATCGCCTGGGCAGCAATGAGTAATACCAAACCATAGGCCAAGTAAGCTGAGAAATGGCGCCCTAAGAGTTCGGCTTTTTGACCCACCTTAAGACCACGTACTATCAACACACCATACAAAGCCACAACAACCAAAGCACCAAAAGCGCCCCATTCTTCAGCCAGTACCGAATATACAAAGTCGGTATGGGCCTCTGGTAAGTAAAATAGCTTTTGCATACTCTGGCCCAAGCCTTCGCCAAACCAGCCACCTCGGCCAAACGCAATTTGTGCCTGAGTTAATTGATAGCCGCTGCCAAATGGATCGCTCCAGGGATCTAAGTAGGTCATTAACCGCTTCACTCGATACTCTGCAGCAAAAATAGTCATGGTGCCTAGGGCGGCCGCTGCCACAAGCACTATGGATAAATGACGTTTGCGCATGCCCCCTAAAAAAAACATGCCTAACACAGCACCCATCATCACCACTACAGCACCAAAGTCTGGCTCTAATAAAAACAGCACAATAAATGCACCTAGAACAACTAAGGATTTTGAGAACCCTGAAAAATTATTTCGCACTTCTTGTTGCTGGCGCACCAGGTAGCCTGCCATAAAAGCCACAACCGCTATTTTGGCAAATTCCGACGGCTGCAAACTCAATGGTCCAATAGGAATCCAGCGAGTACTGCCGTTCACATTTCGGCCTAATCCCGGAATCAATACGGCAACCAACAACAGTAACGCTAACAGCAACAAATATGGGCTCTGTTTTTGCCATACATACACGGGCGTTAACAAGCAAACCATAAGGCTGCAACTACCCAACAGAATAAATAAAAGCTGGCGCTTACTTTGATAAAAAGGGTCGTTAAACTTAACCGCTACCACATCCATAGAAGCCGACGTGATCATTACGTAGCCAATAAGCGCCAATGCAAAGGCTGGCAAAAATAGAGCTAAATCTAACCTTCGACTGGTCACTGCTCGCCACTGCTCAGATACTGCGCTCATGCTAAGGCCCGTACCAATACTGCGAAATGATCACCTCTTGCCTCAAAACCAGAGTAGGCATCAAAGCTGGCACATGCTGGAGACAAGAGTACCAAATCTCCGCTAACCGCCAGCTGATGCGCCACATTTACGGCTTCTTGCATGTCTTTTGCATGGCTAAAGGACGCCTTGCCAGCCAACGCCTGCTCAATGCGCAGCGCGTCTTCACCGATCAATAGGATGTGTTTTACGTAACGAGATACCGGCGCCACAAGGTTGGAAAAATCGGCCCCTTTGCCTATACCACCTGCAATAAGAATAATTTTGCCTGTAAGATCTGGCCCTAAACCTTCTAATGCCGCTACAGTGGCTCCTACGTTGGTGCCTTTAGAATCATTGATATAATCAACATATGCAATATTAGCCACTTTCTCACATCGATGTGGTAAACCTTTGAAGGTGGTGAGAGCATTAATCATGGCCTCCATCGGCAGCCCAACTGCCTGGCCTAACGCCAGCGCAGCAAGCGCGTTAGCAACATTATGCCGACCGGACATTGCTATTTGCTTTACCATCATAAGTGGCCGTAAACCCTGAACCAACCATTCATCATCTCCCACTTTTCGTAAACCAAACTGGCCCACATCAGGATCACCTAAGCTGAATCGTGTTTGAGTTACCGTGCTTGGCACCAGTGGATTAGTAAGCGTGTCATCACCATTAGCCACTGCGGCTTTACACCCTTGGAAAATACGGTGTTTGGCTTGGTGATATGCCATGAAGTTGGCATATCGGTCCATATGATCAGGGCTCAAATTCAGAACACAAGCTACTGTAGCGCCTAAGCCTGTGGTGGATTCTAGCTGAAAGCTAGACAGCTCCATGACATATAAATCTATCTGGTCATTTAATAGAGAGACCGAAGGCTCACCAAGATTACCACCAACGGCAACGTTTAAACCTGATGCTTTGGCCATTTGCCCCACTAAGCTAGTCACCGTACTCTTAGCATTAGATCCCGTAATCGCTACAATAGGTACTCCAGCAGCCCGAGCCGCTTGGGCAAATACGTCGATATCACTACGTATAGGAACCCCAGCGTTAGCCGCTGCAACTAAAGCAGGTTCTTGCATAGACACGCCAGGGCTTAAAATAATCTGATGGGCACTAAGGCATAAATCATGAGGAAATTCACCCAAGTGTACAGGCGTATTTGGCTGCTCTAATGTTAGCTGGTCAAGATATGGCGGCTGCTGTCTAGAGTCAGCCACCTGAAATCGCTCTCCTTGAAGCGCCAAATACTGAGCACAGGCAAAGCCAGTTTTCCCCAAACCAATGATAAGGCTAAAACGATCACTTGTTATTAACGACACGAGTATCTGACCTCTTTAAAATTCAATAGTTATCGTAACTTAAGTGTGGCTAAACCAATCAACACCAATACCACGGTAATAATCCAAAATCGTACGATAATTCGTGGTTCTGGCCAGCCTTTAAGCTCGAAATGATGATGTATGGGGGCCATACGGAAGATACGTTTACCCGTCAATTTATACGAAGCCACCTGTAAAATGACAGATACAGTTTCCATCACGAAAACACCACCCATAATAAACAGCACTAATTCTTGTCGTACGATAACTGCCACAACACCTAAGGCCGCCCCTAAAGCTAATGCACCAACGTCGCCCATAAACACTTGGGCAGGGTAAGTGTTAAACCATAAGAACCCCATGCCTGCACCAACAATGGCGGCACAAAAGACCACCAATTCACCTGCGCCTCTAATGTAAGGAATATTAAGGTATTCAGAAAACACCGAGTGCCCTGTTAAATACGCAAATACAGCCAAAGCTCCTGCTATTAGTACCGTAGGTAATATAGCAAGACCATCCAAACCGTCAGTGAGATTAACCGCATTTGAAGTACCCACAATGACAAAGTAGGTGAGTAAGATATAAAGCAGGCCAATGTTAATGCCTATAGTTTTAAAAAATGGCACAATGAGCTCCAATTCTTGAGGAGTTTGGGCGCTATAGTATAAGAATATTGCAGCACCTAGCCCTCCCACAGATTGCCAAAGGTACTTCCAACGAGCTGGCAGTCCACGTGAATTTTTTTCAACCACCTTACGATAATCGTCCACCCAACCCACGGCACCAAACACGGCGGTTACGGCGATGGTGACCCAGATATAACGATTCGTTAAGTCGCCCCACAATAGAGCGCTAATGAGAATAGCCACCAATATCAAGGCTCCACCCATGGTGGGTGTACCAGCCTTCACTAAATGTGTTGGCGGTCCATCTTCACGAATTGATTGGCCGATTTGTTTAACTTTTAAATGTTCGATCATATATGGGCCAATAGCTAAGGCAATAAACAAGGCGGTGAGCACCCCCATAATGCCGCGCATAGTGAGGTAATGAAAAACACCAAATACGCTATAATACTGAGCTAAATAATCTGCCAACCATAACAACATGAGCTAGTTTCCACCGTTAATTAATTGTTCTACTACCTGCTCCATTTGGCTGGATCGAGACCCCTTAACCAAACAACTCAAGCCAACTTTTGGCAGCTGCTCAAAACAGCTGGATAAATCGTTCTTGTTGATACAAACCCTGCCGTAGTGACCACCGGATTGCAGGTAGCTCTCAACGGCGACCGCCGCTAAAGGACCAAAACCATAAAACTGTTCTATACCTGCTGCAGCAACTTGGGCGCCAATACGCTGATGTAGCTGCAGCTCTTGCTGACCTAGCTCACCTAAATCACCCAGCATAAAACACCGCTGCCCATGGCACTGTTGCAGCACATCTATGGCGGCTTTTACGGAGCCTAGGTTGGCATTATACGTATCATCAATAACACAACGATTATTGCTTAGCTGATGAGTTACTAGGCGCCCTTTATAAGGCCTAACTTGGCTTAAGCCCACCACAATTTGATCTAGAGATAATCCCAAAGCCAATGCAGCTGCAGAGGCTGCTAAAGCATTGGCAACGTTATGCTGCCCTAACAACTGCAAATCAACTAAGCGTTCTTGCTGACCTAGGTGCAGAATAAAACGGTTACCTCGTGGTGTACTCTGAATGTTCCTGGCATACACGCTTGCCTTGTCATTAGTTAGACTGAAGCTCCATACACGCCTAGACTTAGCCAGCACTTGCCATTCTTGAAAGTGTGGATCATCTAAGTTCAACACCACCTGGCCTTGTTCAGAAAGCCCAGAAATAATTTCACCCTTAGCTTTAACTACACCAGCCAAACCACCAAAACCAGACAAATGCGCTTCTTGAGCATTGTTCAAAATAGCCACATCGGCCATAACCATACGGCTGGTATAGGCGATTTCTCCAATATGATTGGCGCCAAGCTCTAACACCCTATAGCCAATGTCATCTTGCATGCCCCAAAGGGTTAGTGGCACACCAATGTCATTATTAAAATTGCCGTGTGTTACTTCAACTTGGCCTGCTTGAAAGAACACCTTTTGTAACATTTCTTTAACGGTGGTTTTTCCGCTACTGCCTGTAACGGCAACAAACTGGCCATTAAGACTCTGGCGTTTAAGTGTAGCTAACTGCCCTAATGCTATACGGGTATCTGGCACCACCAACAAAGGTAAGTCTGTATCTATTTCGGTACTCACCAAGGCCCCACATGCACCTTGGCTTTGGGCTTGAGCAATAAATTCGTGACCATCAAAATTGGGCCCTACTAAAGCAACAAATAGATCTCCAGCAACCAAACTACGGGTATCTGTAGACAACTGACTAAACGTAGCATCGCCAATTGCACGGCTAGAAGGCACCTTGTTCAATAATTCAACTAAGCTAAAAGCAGTCATTAGTTCAACCCTCCCGCAAGAGCAGCCAATACCTGCTCTTGATCACTAAAGTGATGTTTATGGCCCTGAACATCTTGATAAGTTTCATGGCCTTTTCCTGCAATAAGTACGATATCTCCGGCCTTAGCACGCCCCATTGTTAAGGCAATAGCAAGACTTCGGTCGCCTTCTACCACTACTTTTTCTGGACGTTTAAAACCCTTCACAATGGCTGCTAAAATTTGTTCACTCGATTCTGTTCTGGGATTGTCATCGGTAACCACCACATGGTCTGCCCATACTTCTGCAATACTTGCCATTTGTGCCCGCTTGCCCGTATCTCGGTCTCCACCACACCCAAACACCACCCATAACTGACCACCAGACACGTGCTCTTTAGCAGCCATTAATGCTTGCTCCAAAGCATCTGGGGTATGGGCATAATCGACAATCGCCTGTGGCTTACTTTTAAATTTCGACTGACTGCCTACTAACTGCATTCTGCCACACACTGTAGTGAGGTTATTGATGACAAAGATCGCTGACGACAGCTCTATTTTGTGTAACAAAAGCACGGCCAAGGTAGCCAATAGATTACTTAGGTTAAAGCGGCCTATAAGCCCCACTTGTAATAGTGCTTGTCCTTTAGACGTATGCACCATGGCTTCAATGCCGTGTTCGTGCTGCCAGATAGAAGATACCCCTACATCTACATAGTCCACTTCTGATATTTGGGCACTGTAGGTATACGTCTGTACCGACGGTGCTATTTCGTTAAGTAAACCACGACCGAAAATATCATCGAAATTAATCACAGCGTGCTGCAAATTAGGCCAGTTAAACAGTTGTGCCTTCACTTCACCATAAGCTTGCATAGTGCCATGATAATCAAGGTGATCTTGAGTTAAATTAGTAAACACTGCAGTTTTAAAACGACAACCATTTAAACGCCCTTGATCTAAACCGTGGGAAGAAACCTCGATGGCACACGCGCTTGCTCCAGATTGCGCCATTGCACCTAATTGGCCCTGCATGGTGACTGCATCTGGCGTAGTATTTGGCCCTTGCTCTAAGGCGTTAAGTAAACCATAACCCAAAGTGCCCATCACACCGCAGGTTCGACCAAGGTCCGAGAAACACTGAGCAATAAACTGACTGCAACTAGTTTTACCATTGGTGCCAGTAATACCGATCAGTGACATGTGTTGACTAGGTTCGTTGTTAATGCGAGCAGCAATTGAACCTTGTATGGCCGCCAGATTAGCTATACTAATGATGGGAACAGTGAGATTAGATGCGTCCATTTTCGACGCCTGTTGCGCATCGATAGCGATCGCAGCGGCTCCTTTTTCCTGCGCTTGCTTTATATAGCTAAGCTGCCGCTTTGGTTCCCCTAAACAGATGATAAACAAGTCACCTTGCTTGATCTGCCGGCTATCTGATGACACCCCATATACACAAACGTCTGCCCATTGCTGGGTTTGCCCTTGCTGGGGCATCAGTTCGTGTAAGCGTTTGGTATCCACATCCAACCTCACTGTTAACCGTCTAATGGCAGCAGATTATCTGGTGCCACATTTAAAAGTCGTAAACTCTCAGCCATAATACGAGCAAATACGGGAGCAGCAACTTCACCACCATAATACTGTTCACCCTTAGGGTTATCCACAATCACCACAGCCACCAACCGTGGTTTAGACGCTGGCGCCATGCCAGCAAAAACTGCGGTATACACATCGTCGGCATAACCGCCATCCTTTGAAGGTTTATGTACCGTGCCGGTTTTACCAGCAACTCGATAAGACGGTATGCCAGCACGAGTGCCTGTCCCGCCTTTTTGAACCACCGTCTCTAGCATGGTAATCACCTGCTTAGCCACACGTTCTGGCATCACTCTTTGCGCTTCCGGCACTTGGTCTTGTTTCAAAAGAGAAATGGGACGTTTAAGCCCGTAACTGGCAAATACTGCGTAGGCCTGAGCCAATTGAACCGGTGTTACGGCAATACCATAACCATACGCCATAGTGGCTAAGTTAATCGGATTCCACTTAGTGTAGCTAGGTAATACTCCTGTACTTTCGCCAGGAAAACCACTGGCCGTTGCCTGACCCAACCCAAAGTTATAAAAGGTTTCTCTTACACTATTTTCTGGTAATGACAACGCTAGCTTAGTGACACCTACATTGCTTGATTTAGTGATGATGCCGGTGATATCTAACACACCGTAATTACGGTGATCTCGTATGGCCTTACGTTTAACCTTTATAAAACCTGGACTGGTATCGACCTTACTGTCAGGGTCGTACTGACCACTCATCAAAGCCGCCGCGATAGTAAGAGGTTTCATGGTGGAACCAGGCTCCAACACATCCGTCAAAGCGCGATTACGCAAGCTGTCTATACTCATGATTGAACGATTATTCGGGTTGTAAGCTGGTTGATTAACCATAGCCAAAATTTCGCCCGTGCGTACATCTAAAACCACAACAGAACCTGAAGACGCCTTGTGTTGCTGTACCACCGCCTTGAGCTCGCGATAGGCCACATACTGTATGCGTAAATCAATACTTAAAACCAGATCTTTGCCAGGTTGTGCGCTAGACAATAATCGTAGGTCTTTAACCGTTCGCCCCGTGCGGTCCCTTTGTACCAATTTATTGCCAGACGTTCCCTGCAACCATGGTTCATAAGCCAGTTCCATGCCTTCTTGGCCCTGGTCATCAATATTGTTAAAGCCCACCAAATGAGTCGTTACTTCTGCCGCAGGATAATAGCGCTGAAATTCCTGCACACCATGTACACCCTCCCATTTATTACTTAATACGGTTTCGGCCTCGGCAGGATTAACACTGCGTTTAAGGTACATAAATTCTTTATTTTTCAGGCGTGCTAAACGCTCTAAAAATGCAACTTCAGGTAAACCTAAGCTGTAAGCAACCTGCTTAGCTTGTGCTATGTCTTTGCCCAACGCCTGTGGATTAGCCCACAAACTAATTACCGGCGCGCTAACTGCTAAGGGTTCTCCTCGGCGGTCTAATATCATGCCTCGATGTGCAGGAATAGGGACTTCGCGCACCATTCGTGCGTCACCTTGACGCATCAAAAATGAACGTTCCGTAAGATTAAGATGCACTAAACGCCAAGCTACTCCCGAGGCCGCAAGCAATAAAATCAACCAAACCAAACGCATACGCCATGGGTATTCCATGGCTTTCACGGTTGGCGCACCACAATAACTTGTTGAGCCAGCGGAATACTCATCGACAATTGTTCAGTCACCATGGTTTCAACACGACTATGGGAGGCCCAAGCGCTTTGTTCTAATAGAAGCTGACCCCACTCCACTTGCATGGCATTGCGGTCTTTTTCAAGCTGATGCAAATAATTGATATGCCCCCTAGCTTGAAACGAGCTAAAAACAACAGATTGCGCGCTCATCACAAGCAACACCAGTAGCAAAAAACCCAGTAGCATGGCATAACGTTCGGCGTGTAAGCTTGCACGTTTTAACCACCTATTGAGATTTTGGCTTATATCTTTCATTCGATTTTTTCTGCCACACGCATCACCGCGCTACGAGACCGAGGGTTAATGTCAATTTCGTTGGGGGATGGCTTACGAGGTTTGCCCAATAGTTTCAAGCGCCGTTTCATCTGGTCTTCGGTGACGGGCAAACCTCTAGGGATATGGGAGTCGCCTTTTGCGTGCTCGCGCATGAAACGCTTCACAATACGGTCTTCCAAAGAATGAAAACTGATCACCACCAAACGACCACCAGGCGCTAACGTTTCAAGCGCAGCCTGCAAACCTACCTCTAAGTCTTTTAGTTCTTGGTTAATGTGTATTCGTATACCCTGGAAGGCACGAGTGGCAGGGTTTTTACCCTTTTCCCACTTAGGATTGGCGGTGGCAATAATACCGGCCAATTGTTTGGTTGTGGTGATCGGCTGCTGTTGGCGATACTCTAAAACAGCTCGCGCCATTCGTCTAGAAAAACGCTCTTCACCATAATGGTACAGTACATCGGCTATTTCTTCCGCACCAGCTCGCGCCAACCATTGTGCGGCAGATTCGCCTACATCAGGGTTCATACGCATGTCTAATGGGCCATCGTGCTGAAAACTAAAGCCTCGAGTGGCATCGTCTACCTGTGGTGACGAAATACCCAGGTCCAATAAAATACCCTGAACTTGCCCAACGCAGCCATGCTGCTGGGCAACCTGATCTAGGTTAGCAAAAGAGGTTTGAGCAATAGACAAACGTGAATCTTCAACCACCATCAACTGTGCCTGCGCAATGGCCAAGGGATCTTTATCAAAGGCGTGCAGCCTTCCTTTTGGACTTAGTTGTTGCAGAACAAGACCACTGTGCCCGCCTCGACCAAATGTTCCGTCCATATAAATGCCATCGGCATCATGTACCAATAGCTCTACAGCCTCTTCAAGCAAGACAGCTTTGTGGTTAAATTCCTGTGTCATTTTAGTTCCATTCATAACGTCAGCCATTGACTGATCACAAGGACAACTGATGCAAAAGTTCTGGCAGCTCTTCAGTGTTGCTGTTGGCCTGCAGGTAGGTTTCTCGGCGCGAATTCCACAATGATTCGCTCCACAGCTCAATTTTTTTACCCTGACCTAAAAGAATTGCTTTTTTATCCAACTGAGCATGTTCACGTAGCAGTGGCGGTAACAAAATACGCCCACTAGCATCCAGTTCAAGGTCTGTGGCGTGGCCAATCAATAAGCGCTGAATACGTCTTGCAGCAAGATTAAAACTAGGTAGTTGTTCTAACTTTTGTTGGATTATGTCCCATTCAATTAATGGGTAAATCAGTAGGCAGGGCTCTTCGGTATCAATGGTGACCACAAGCGCAGGGTTAACGCTAGGTTCTGCTTTACCAATAAATAGATCGCGAAAGCGTACAGGCATAGCTATACGTCCTTTGGCATCTATATTGACGGCTGAAGCACCACGAAACATCACTTATTTCCCAAAAATCCATTCAATTTAGGAAAAAAATACCACTTTTCCCCACTTTTACCCACCTACAAGTGTAGGTAGATCGTGGATATATTGCAAGTGAAAAAAGAAAAGTTACTTGATGCGGCTAAGTTAGCGAATTGTGGACTTTACAATAACCCCTGCAAGACCTGACTAGGCACAAGTATATGCTTAGAAATAAGATTTTTTGCCCTTTCAAGGTCTCTAGCCAGAACGGCTGTAACCAGTTGTTCATGTTCCATTTGATTAACGTCGAAAGCGCCGTGTCCAGCATTATGCCGTAACCACAAATTACGATACCGCGATGCCTTTTCATAAAGATCCAAACGCACCCTAAGCAACTCCTCAGAACCACAACCCTTAACGATGGCATAATGAAACTGTTGATGTAACTGCTCCCAGGCCTGCAGATCTCCATCTGCCCGCAACAAGCCGGCATTCGATTGCAGCCGATAAGCTGCGGCGACGATACCCGCTTCCCAAGCTTCATCACCGCGCTCAATGGCCAATCCCACGCACAAAGACTCAATATGTGCCCGTGTGTCATAAATATCTATCAACTCTGCCTGTGTTACAGGGCATACTCGATAACCACGCTGATCTTGAACTTGCACTAGTTGCATCACTACCAGCTGTGACAACGCCTCGCGCAATGGATTTACACCCACTTGATAACGCTCTTTTAAGGCGCTCATTTTGAGCTTATGGCCGGCGCAAAAGAACCCAGTCAAAATATCTTGCTTCAAATGGTGCAATACTTTGGCAGCTGAATTTTCTTGAGGCATGGGCTACATTGATACTTTGATGATTAATGTCGATATTTTAATACTTTAAGGCGACCAATATCAATCCAATCCTAAGTGATGGCCCTCATCTTTTAGCCATTGTTTTGCATCCTGATAATTTGGCAGTACCCGTTTCACCTGTGCCCAAAACTGAGGCCCGTGATGCATGTGTAGTAAATGGCACAATTCGTGTACCACAACACTGTCGACCACCTCACTAGGAGCCATCATCAGCTTCCAATTAAATTGCACTTGGCCGCGATTGTTACAACTACCCCAACGGGCTCGGTACGTTTTAATCTCAATAGACTTAGGCCAAGCACCCACCAAGGGTGCAAAATGGCTCACTCGCTGTTCGATATGTGTTTGCGCTTGTAACTTATACCAACGCACAAGAGCATTACGCACCCAAGCAGGCTTAGCCTCAGGAACACTAACCACAAGCTCGGACACACCTCTAAGCCCGGTATTAAATGCGCCCAGACATACTTGCAAAACCAATTCTCGATCCAAAAAGGTCAACCTCTCACCAGCAACATAATGTCGCTCAGTCTGAGGCTGTACCAGATCTTGCGCATTGAGCTTAGCCAATATCCAAGTACTTTTAGACGCTAACAAGAGCCGTATTTCAGACTTTGAGATGGTTTTGGGCGCCAAGACCACCACCTGCCCGGATGACAACTTAAAACCCACACTACCTTTACGGTGAGTGCGCTTTATAACAGCCACAAAACCGTTCATAGTCACTGTTTCTGCAGACGATGAAATCATAGAACCTTACGAGTAGCCTAAATGAATGATAGATAAATCTTTTCGATCTAACTTATCCCACAACACGTCTTTCAACTGTGGTGGAAAAACCTTCACTTGCGCAAGCTCCAGCCTGGTTAACCAACGAGCTTGAGAAATGTACCTTGCCTCTTCACCCATAGGTTCTAAGTTGTTTAACGTAATTTCACCTTGCCATTGATCCACCATATAAAACTGCTCAACGTGATAGATATCCCTAGAGGTCTCATAAAATTCACGCACAAACAGCAACTCTCCCACAGTGACAGACAAACCTGTTTCTTCCCACACTTCCCGTTTTACCGTATTACGTGTATTGCCGTCTTTAGCCTCAAAACCACCGCCAGGAGGCACCCAATAAGACAGACCGACCTCATTTTCATTGACCATTAAAATACGATTTTGATCAACTAAGATGCCGGCTGCTCGTATACGATGTTGCATTAGACGCTCCCTTTGAAGGATAAAAACTAAGGTTAGCACAGACCAAACCAATACGAGTGTTACCAGATGCAAATCTATGCTTTGAGGTTAACTGCTAAACAGCCATTACGCTAGAAACTAGGGTGTTTTTATGGCTGAAGTAAATAAAGTGAGAAATCTCGCACCAAAAGCCAATTATAAACGACCTAAGACAATAATAGCACAATGATATCAACAACTTAAAAATAAATACAGGCAGACTGTCGTAGCAATGGTGGATACACCACGCACCTATTAGGGTGCAGGCTAACATAGGTCTTAGGCCCCGCCAGCCTATTCGGCGGTAGCAGATTGGTTGCCTTGTAGTGAGTCTATAGTGTGTTGGAACAACTCACAGAATCGTCCAGCATTCGTCGCCAATAAGGGTAGCCTTTACTATACTTACAGAATGTTTCGTTTATGTGTAAAATGCCGAGCGTTCTTAAACATCGAGGATAAGGAAAGTAAGATGACAGATGCAGCAGCAAACCGTATGTACAAAAAAGGCCAGTCAGATCAGTCTATAGAACAACATAAGCTCGATTTGATTGCGTGTGAGTTAATGGAGGTAGGCGAACACCTGCTCGACCCAGATGGACTGGACAAAGGGCATATTCAGGAGTGTCTCGATTACTGCTACAACGTTAACTCGCTAACAGATGAGCAGTTTGTTAAGGCCTTTGTAATGGATGGAAAGGTAGAGATGTATAAGTGGGAGTACACGGAAGACCCCAGCATTCATGACCTACTTTTTGGTCACAGCGCAGTATCGACTCTAGCAGCAGAGGATGAAGAGGAAGATAGCTAAGTCTGCAATGGTTGCGGACTTCTTAGCCGACATGAATCGCATGGATGAAGCGCAGCCAGGTATTTTTGAAGAACCCACGGACGATGAGTTTGATAACCAGTTGTCCCAGTTGCTCTCAGACGCCTTCATCAAGAAATACAATCCATCACTCTCAGAATATCGAGCACACAGCGTTAGCTGGCGGTTTAAGGATAGTCGACCCAGGTATCTATAGCCTGATGGAGTCTTTAGTCGTTACCACTAAGACATACTCAGAGTCAGGATAGAAACTGGATGAGATGTTAGGTAGCTATAAAGACCTAATACATCAGGTATCAGGGAAAAAAGGCTTAAAACAGGCAGGATTGAGTATTTATCGATTCAGTGAAACCCTCCTAAACCCCTGTAAAGACAAGAATTTAGGAGGTAGTGTGAGGTGAGAAAGCCCGCGCCATAAGCCGGGTTCTGTCGTGGACAGTCATTCATCTAGGACCTGCGTCACCACAGGCCTCTTGCGACCTACCCGAACCCAGTGCGGGCCGCACCTAATGGGTTCCTATTTGGTCTTGCTCCAGGTGGGGTTTACCATGCCGTAACGTGTTACCACGTACGCGGTGCGCTCTTACCA